>CAYVPD010000289.1:0-2568 GCA_964453545.1 uncultured Gemmatimonadaceae bacterium | reverse complement strand
CCACCGCAGCACGAACCCGTTGTTCCAGCAGGAGCGCCCGGTGCCGAAGGGTATCGCACTGCGAGGCTTCTCCCCCGGGGGGGACGCTGGCATCACCCTTGATCGGGGATGCCGAGACGATTGTGTCGAGCGAAGATCCCGCGAGTTCGTCGGGGGCAGGATTCTCGCAACCAACCGCGCAGACACAGCACGTTGCGACAACGACCGCGCCGATTCCGTACTTCATTCCCTGCTCGCTGTCCTTCGGGGCCTTTCGAAGTAGAGCGCGGCCCCGTCAGAAAACGAGACGAAGCAAGGGGCCGCATCGAACAGCGGGTAAGCTGTGCGCGCGCGTCATATGAGCGTCAAAAATGACGCTTCGAATGCCGGGAGCGGGACTTGAACCCGCAAGGGCTTTCGCCCGGGGGATTTTAAGTCCCCTGTGTTTACCGATTTCACCATCCCGGCTGCCACCGACCGGCGCATAGACGCCGCAGAGACGTCGCGTACGCACGGCGACACCCTCAATCTAGGGCGTGATGCAGCCCCTCGTCACGTGGGGTCGCAGCAGGACCCTTAGGGACGCAGGGGGGTTCATTTCCCGCCATGAACGTTCTTGTGACGGGTGCGACGGGGTATATCGGAGGCCGCTTGGTGCGGCGCCTGCTGGCCGCTGGCCATCAGGTGCGGGTCTTCGTTCGTGATCCTGATCGTATCGCTGCGCGACCCTGGGCCTCTGAGGTGGAGGTTTGTGAGGGCGACCTCAGTCGTCCCGAAACCGCCGAACGGGCACTCCGAGGTGTCGACGCGGCGTATTATCTCGTTCACGCCATGGGCGCCGGCGCCAGCTTCGCGGACCTCGATCGCGTATGGGCCCACACCTTCGTCGAGGCAGCACGGCGCGCTGCACCCGGACTTCAGCGGGTAATTTATCTCGGCGGCCTCCAGCCGGCGGAGGAAGGTCCGGGCAAAACCTCACTTCACCTCTCGTCGCGCGGTGAGGTCGGCGAGATCCTTCGGCAGGGACTGCCTACCCTCGAGTTTCGCGCCGGGCCCGTGATTGGTTCGGGGTCGGCATCGTTCGAAATGGTGCGTTACCTCACCGAGCGCCTGCCGGCCATGGTCGCGCCGCGGTGGATTCGGAATCCCGTGCAGCCGATCGGGGTCAGGAATGTGCTGGAGTACATGGTCGCAGGACTGACGAGGGAGGGTGCCACAGGGGTCGTCGATGTCGGTACTGAGGCCCTCACCTTTCGCGACATGATGCTCGAATACGCGCGGGTGCGCGGACTGCGGCGCGTGATCGTGCCCGTCCCGGTGCTGGCGCCAGGTCTGGCCGCCCGATGGGTGGGCTTCGTCACGCCGATCCCCAACGATCTGGCGGTGCCCCTGGTGCGCGGTGTCGTGCGACCCGTCTTGGCCGACACGTCGCGTGCCCGCGAACTGTTTCCCGAGATTGAACCGATGCCGTATCGCGAGGCCGTCGCTCTCGCCCTCGAGCGCACATGGAATGGCGAGGTGCTCACCCGCTGGAGTGGCGCCCTCGGGAGTGGGCGTAGCTTTGCCTTTCAGGAGTCAGAGGGAACGGCACAGGAGGTGCGCACGCGCTTCGTGGCGGCCCCACCTGAGGCTGTGTATCAATCGTTTGCGTCTCTTGGAGGCGATCGCGGCTGGCGGGTCTGGACGTGGCTCTGGAAGCTTCGGGGTCTGCTCGACCGGCTCGTAGGCGGGCCGGGGTTGCGCCGCGGGCGTCGGCATCCAACCGAGATCGAACCTGGAGAGGCCCTCGACTTTTGGCGCGTTGAAGAGGCTCGGCCACCCGAGCTCTTGCGTTTGCGAGCGGAGATGAAAGTGCCCGGCCGGGCCTGGTTGCAGTGGGAGGCGATTCCTGAAGACCAGGGTACCCGCCTCGTCCAGAGCGCGTTTTTTGCAGCCTCAGGGCTTCTGGGCACGCTCTACTGGTATGCACTGGTTCCGGCACATCGCTACATCTTCAGCGATCTTATCGACGCTGTGGCTCGCGATGCGCTGGTCATTGCCGCCGAGGGTCGGGTCAGCCCACAAGAAGAGCAAGCTTTGCCGTGAATCCCGATCGCTTTGAGCGTCTCAAGGCCGTGCTTGGCCGGCGCCAGCCCGACCTGACCGTGCTGATGGACCGGGTCCACAAGGCGCACAATCTGTCCGCCATTCTCAGAAACTGCGATGCCGTGGGCGTGCTGGAAGCCCACGCGGTACCTGCCGAGCAGCAACGGCTAAAGGCCCATATTCAGATTGCCGCAGGCGCCTCGAAGTGGGTCAAGGTGCGCACGCATGAGACGACACCTGGGGCGATCCGATGCTTGCAGGGCGAGGGGTTCGAAGTTGTGGCCGCGCACCCGGACGAAGCCGCCATTGATTACCGCGATCTGGACCTGACGCGCCCGGTGGCCTTGCTGGTGGGGGCCGAACTCAAAGGCGTGAGCGACGACGCATTGGAGTTGGCGGACCGACGGGTGTCGTTGCCGATGCTCGGCATGGCTCAGTCCCTCAACGTCAGCGTCGCCACCGCCCTGCTGCTCTACGAGGCTCAGCGGCAGCGTACCGCCGCCG
>CAYVPD010000288.1:0-2570 GCA_964453545.1 uncultured Gemmatimonadaceae bacterium | reverse complement strand
GGCCGAAGACCGCGAGCAATTCGCTGAGGCCATGGGGAGAATCGGGCTTGCCGTCACGACCGGTGGGTTTGCCCGCTCGGTCGAAGAGGCGCTCAAAATCGTCGAAGATACGGGCTATCCCAGCATCATCAGACCCTCGTTCACTCTGGGCGGGACCGGTGGGGGCATCGCCTACAACCGCGAGGAGTTCGAGGCTCAGGTACGCAAGGGCATCGACGCCTCGCCCATCGGCGAGGTGCTCGTCGACCGCTCGGTACTGGGCTGGAAGGAATACGAGCTCGAGGTTGTGCGTGACAGGGCCGACAACGTCATCATCGTCTGCTCGATCGAAAACATCGATCCAATGGGTGTTCATACCGGCGATTCGATCACCGTGGCGCCCGCGCAGACTCTCTCTGATGTCGAATATCAGGAGATGCGCGATGCCTCGATCGCGATCATTCGCGAAATCGGCGTCGAGGCCGGCGGGTGTAACATTCAGTTTGCCGTGAGCCCCGAAACCGGCGAGATGCTTGTCGTCGAGATGAACCCGCGTGTGTCGCGGTCATCGGCACTCGCCTCAAAGGCAACCGGGTTTCCGATCGCTCGAGTGGGCGCGAAGCTCGCTGTCGGCTACACCCTCGATGAACTGCCAAACGACATCACCAAGACGACGCCGGCCTCGTTTGAGCCCGTGCTCGACTATGTGGTGGTGAAGTTCCCACGCTTTGCGTTTGAGAAGTTCGCCGAAGTGAACCCCGTGCTTGGGGTGCAGATGAAGGCGGTGGGCGAGACCATGGCCATTGGGCGTACGTTTCGCTCGGCGTGGCAGAAGGGGCTGCGCGGTCTCGAGATCGATCGGGCGGGCTGGGTGGCCGGTGAGCGTCTGTCTGACGATGGACTCGAGGCCGATGATGCCGAGTCGTTGCTCGCCGCGATGCGGCGTCCGACGGCCGATCGCCCGTTCCAGTTGAAGCGCGCGATCGAGTCGGGTGTGCCCCTCGACGACATTCAGGAGGCCACGGGCATGGATCCGTGGTTCCTGGATCAGTTCGCTGACATCGTCGAGCGTGAGCAGGCATGGGCGGCTGCAGACTCGATCAGCCCCGAACTGCTGCGCAGCATGAAGCGCGACGGCTTTGGTGACCGGCAGCTCGCCGACCTGCGAGGCGTGAGTGAGGCCGAGATCCGCGAGATGCGTTGGGAGTACGGCATTCACCCAACCTACAATGTGGTCGATACCTGCGCCGGCGAATTTCCAGCCCAAACGCCCTACTTCTACTCGTCATATGAAGACGAGACCGAGTCCGTGCCTTCGGATCGCGAGAAGATCATTATTCTCGGGAGCGGGCCGAATCGCATCGGGCAAGGCATCGAGTTTGACTACTGCTGTGTGCAGGCGGTCATCGCGCTGCGCGAGGCCGGCTATGAGACCATCATGGTCAACTCGAATCCCGAGACGGTCTCGACCGATTTTGACGTCAGCGACAAGCTCTATTTCGAGCCGCTCACGCTCGAAGACACGCTCGAGATCATCAGGCTCGAGCAGCCCAAGGGCATCATCGTGCAGCTCGGTGGCCAGACGCCGCTGAAGCTCGCGCAGGGGTTGGAAGCCTTGGGGGCACCGATTCTGGGCACGAGTGTCGATGCGATCGATCGCGCAGAAGACCGTGAGCGTTTCGAGCAGGTATGCCGCGCCGTGGGTGCGCGCGTGCCCGATAACGGCACCGCGACCAGCGTCGATCAGGCCGTGCAGATCGCCGACCGCATCGGCTACCCGGTGTTGGTACGGCCCTCGTACGTGCTCGGAGGGCGCGCGATGGAGATTGTCTACGACGAGGCATCGCTGCGTGATTACTTCGAACGGGCGGTGCGCGTGAGCGCCGAGCGGCCGGTGCTGATCGACCGCTTCTTGGAAGATGCGCACGAGGCTGATGTCGACGCGCTTTGCGATGGTGAAGATGTCGTGATCGGCGGCATCATGCAGCACATCGAAGAGGCCGGTGTTCACTCAGGCGACTCGGCCTGCGTGCTGCCGCCCTATGGTCTCGGTGGCGATGTGCTCAACCAGATTCGCGAGACGACGCGCAAGTTTGCGCTGGAGCTGGGCGTTCAGGGCTTGATGAACGTGCAGTACGCGATTCGCGACGGTCAGGTCTACACGCTCGAGGTCAATCCGCGGGCGAGCCGCACCGTGCCGTTTGTCAGCAAGGCGACGGGGGTGCCCCTCGCGAAACTTGCCGCGCGCGTGATGGCAGGTGAGCGGTTGGCCGATCTCGGTGTGCCACAGGAGCCCGCGACGGGCGGGATCGCGGTCAAAGAGGCGGCCTTTCCGTTCAACAAGTTTGACGTCGACGTGATTCTCGGCCCGGAGATGCGCTCCACGGGCGAGGTGATGGGCTTTGACGACTCGTTCGGAATGGCGTTTGCCAAGGCGCAGGTGTCGGTGGGGAACCTGCTGCCGACCGAGCCCGGGAACCTCGTGGTCACGGTCAACGATCACGACAAGCCGTACATCACTCCGATTCTGCGCCGCTTCGTCGACATGGGCTTTGTGCTGCATGCCACGAAGGGCACGTGGGAGCATCTCA
>CAYVPD010000287.1:0-2608 GCA_964453545.1 uncultured Gemmatimonadaceae bacterium | reverse complement strand
CGCCGTCACTTCGCGCGATGGCATGACCGCTGACTGGTTTCCGTTCCCACATGACGTGCTCGCGCGCATCTCGACGCGTATCATCAATGAGGTCGACGGGGTGAACCGCGTCGCCTACGACATCAGCTCCAAGCCCCCCGCAACGATCGAGTGGGAGTAACACCACGATGGCGTTGCGGGACTTGGACGACGCAGAAATTTTGCGAGTCGTGGATCCGCTGATGGACAATTGCCTCAACGGTTCCAACGAAGGGAATCACGCCAAGCACGTTCGTGACTTCACCGATCGCATGAAGAACATCGTGACGCCCGATGAACTCGCTCGGCAACTGGCTCATGACCCTCGCGTCTTGTTCACGGACCGGGAGTTTGTGGCCGTCTTCAGACGGCTTTGCTCCATCGGGGTCGTCTGGAGACAAAAGGTCTCGACGTCTGATGATGAGCTCATGAACCAGGCCATCTTTGTCGAACAAGATGGCAAGATCCTGATGGATCACTGCATGATCTGTTGAGGCGGTGATCCATGACGGTGGAGCACCGCGTATGGCACTCCATCAACGGTCCTCGAATGCCGTCGCGCTTCCCCAGGGATCAGGGCAGGGGCGGCACCGCAGGACCCACCGTGTCAGCGATCTCTCCGGCTGCCACGCGCAGGCGTCGCTCCACCTCATCCCAGACACCGCGCATGTAGGCCGCGTCAGGCCCGTGGACCCGGGCAAACGCCTCGAGTTCGTCGGCCGTGATGCCCTCGCCTCCCAAGATGCGGTCGCGGTCGGCCTCTGAGATGTTGCCCGACGGGTTGGACAGGGCGGTCTGCCGCAGGATCACGTAGGTGCGAATGAACACTTCGCGCTCGATCGTCGGCTCGTTGCTGAGCGGGCCCGAATCAGGGCCACCCGAGCAGGCCCCCACAAAGACCGCTGTCAGCGCCACGCACAGGGCAAGCAGGCGTCTCACGGCCCCGCTGTTGCTCGGCGCGGTCATGCCTCACTCCGGGCGGCCACGCGATAGAGCCAGAAGCAGAACGCAACGAAGGCCCCCATGCCCAGATAGGTCGCCACGGTTTCGAAGCCTTCGGGCGCAATGGCCAGCACATCGGTGCGCTGCGCCGCAGCAAAGGGGATGGCGAGCAAGATGCCGACGAGCGCCTCGCCCGTGATCAGCCCCGAGCTGAAGAGCAATCCTCGCCGTTCGGAGTTGGCCACGGCGGAGGTGCGTGCCTCAGCGTCGGCGTGTCGCGCGGCAATGGTGCGGGCCGCTGCCCAGGCGATCATGCCCCCGGCAAAGATCGGTACTGACAGCTCAAGGGGCAGATAGATGCCCACGGCGACCGCGAGCACCGGGGTGCGAAAGCTGCTGCCGCGAGCCTTGAGCGCCTGATCAAGGGCGATGATGGCGGCGGCCACCAGCGCGCCGATGCCGATCATGGCCCAGGGCAGGTTGCGGGTAAACACACCGTTGGCCACTGAGCTCATCAGGGTGGCCTGCGGGGCTCGCAGCGCTTGCGATGGATCCATGTCGGGGCGTGGCAACACATCGCCAAGGCCATAAGCAGCAAAGAGCAGTTGCAAGATGGGGGCGATCGCCAACGCTCCTGCCGTGACCCCGACCACCTGCATCAGCTGCTGCTTCCATGGGGTGGCCCCAACGATCTGGCCCGCCTTGAGGTCTTGCATGTTGTCGCCGGCGATGGCGGCTGCATTGCAGACGACGGCGCCCACCAGGATCGCGGTCGCTGCCGCTGCGGTGGCCTGCAGGCCGCATTCGCCAAAGTCGATTTGGCTGCCGAGCAGGCCGAGCAGAATCAGCGAGATCGTGAGAATCGTGGCAATCGTCACCCCCGAGATCGGGTTGTTTGACGATCCGACCAGTCCGGCCATGTAGCCTGCGACCGACGAAAAGAGAAAACCGGCGATCAGCGCAAACGCTACGCCCACGAACAGCGTCTGGAGGTAGAGCCCACTGCCGATGCCAAGATTGCCCTGGCTAACCACGTGGTTGAAGACCCAAAAGATGGGCACTGACATCGCCGCCGTGCCCCAGAGCACCCATGTGAACGGCGTGTCACGTTCCGTACGCGGCAGCGCCTCGCGGCCTTCTTGCCCGGCCCGCACGGCCTGCAACGAGGAGCGAACGCCGTCGCGGATCGGGCCAATGAGTGAGACCAGCGCCCACAGACCGCCTGTGGCCATCGCGCCTACGCCGAGGTAGCGAATGCGAGCACTCCATACCGCCTCGGCCAGCCCGTAGCCCGATGCGTCTCCCGCAATGGATTGGAGCGTGGCGGGGTCGGCCATGGCCGTGAACAGGGGGATGCCGATGGCCCACGAGATCAGGCCTCCGGCGAAAACGAGAACGGCGATGTTCAGGCCGACGATGTAGCCGACGGCCAGTAGCGCGACCGACAGATCGCTGCCAACGCCAAAGACCGAGCGCCCGGCCGTGACCGAGCCTGAGACGCGATCCCCAATGACCTGCAGCCCCGTCTGGCCGAGCTTCAGCAGGGCACCCGCTACGCCCGCGATCGCGATCGCCTTGATGCCCTTGCCCCCTTCGCTTCCCGCCTTGAGCACCTCGCCGGTGGCGACGCCCTCGGGAAATTTGAGGC
>CAYVPD010000286.1:0-2623 GCA_964453545.1 uncultured Gemmatimonadaceae bacterium | reverse complement strand
GATGCCCACCAGCATGAGCAGCGATCCGAGCGCCGTGTACAAGAAGAACTTCACCGCGGCATAAATGCGACGCTGGCCTCCCCAGATACCCACGATGAAATACATGGGCACCAGCGTGAGCTCGAAGAACACGTAGAAGAGAAAGAGATCGGTCGCCAGGAACACGCCCACAACACCTGTCTGCAGCAGGAGCATCAGGGCGTAGAAGGCCCGCTCCTGCTTGGCGATGTAGTTGAACGAGCCCAAAATCGCGATCGGTGTGATGAACGTGGTAAGCAGCACCATGAACAGGCTGATGCCATCGATACCGAGCGCGTAGTAGATGCCCCACTGGCCGATCCACTCATGCTGCGAGGCCAACTGCATCGTGCCGACGCCGGGCTGGAAGAGCCACCACAGTCCGAGGCTGAGCACAAACACGCCCACGCTCCACCAGAACGCCACGCGCTTGGCGAGGCGCTCGGGGGCACTGAGCACCGGCAGGGCCCCGAGCACCGGGAGCCAGACCAGGGCGTGCAATCCCCACGAGGGATAGCCGATCGCTTCGAGAAGTGCAGTCATTGCGGGATCCTCAGAACTGCATCACGCCGAGGAGCACGAAGAGCACTCCTAGCGTCAGCACAAAGGCATAGGTGTTGACCGATCCGGTCTGGAAGAGGCTCACCGTCCAACCAGCAGCCTTGGCAAGACCGCCTGCCAGGTTGACCGCTCCGTCGATGATGCCCTGATCGATGACCTTCCACATCCAGCGCGAGACCCCAACGATCGGCCGCACCACGATGCGATCGTAGAGCTCGTCGACGTACCATTTGTTGTAGAGAATGCGGCCCAGCCCCGAAGGCGCCGGTGACTCGTCGGCCGGCACCGTAGTCGCACGCGACACGGCAATAAACCCACCCGCGACAACGATCGCGGCCAGCACCGTCGAAATCGCGGCCCAAGCCACTTCTCCACCGCCGAAGGGGGCGTGTTCAAGGAAGCCGTGGTAGTGATGCGCGCCCTCGAGAGCCCCGGAGGCCAGAAGCGCCTCTTCACGGATCGCGGTGGCCGCGTGCGTGACCGGGTCAAGCCAGTGATGCAGCCACTCGCTCATGGGCAACGCGCCGAAGCCTCCGAGAAACGAGGCCTGCAGCTTTTCGGGCACATTGATCCACCCACCGAACACCGAGAGCACCGCCAGCACCGACAACGGCAGCGCCATGGTCAGCGGCGCCTCGTGCAGGTGCTTCGCCTCTTCGTCGCCAGTGCGATTGGCGCCGTGAAAGGTGAGCACCATCATGCGCGTCATGTAGAAGGCCGTCAGCAGCGCTGCGGCAAGCGCCAGCACCCAATAGACCTTGTAGAAGCTGGCGAAGGGGCCAACGGCTGCGGCACCGGCGTACCAAATGATCTCGTCTTTGGAGAAGAACCCGGCAAAGGGCCAGATGCCCGCGATCGCGATCGTACCGATCCACATGGTCAGGGCCGTAACCGGCATGAAGCGGCGCAGGCCGCCCATGTTGCGCATGTCCTGGGCATCCCAATGCTTGTGGGTGTGGTGCAGCGCGTGATGCATCGAGTGAATCACCGCGCCTGAGCCCAAGAAGAGCAGCGCCTTGAAGAAGGCGTGGGTCATGAGGTGGAAGACGCCCGCGGCATAGGCTCCCACCCCGACTCCGAGAAACATGTAGCCGAGCTGCGAGACCGTTGAGTAGGCGAGCACCTTTTTGATGTCGGTCTGCTTCAGCGCGATGGTCGCGGCAAAGAGCGCAGTAGCCACCCCCACACCGGCGACCGTGACACTGCCGACCGGCGAAAGCGCAAAGAGCACTGAGCTGCGCGCCACCATGTAGACACCCGCCGTCACCATTGTCGCTGCGTGGATCAGCGCCGAGACCGGCGTGGGCCCCGCCATGGCGTCGGGCAGCCACACGTAGAGGGGAATCTGCGCACTCTTGCCGGCTGCACCGAGCAGCAAGAAGAGCGTGACACCGGTGACCAGAGCACCGCCATAAAGCGCCGCAGAATCGGCTGCCGCAGCCTCCATGACCCCCACGAAGTCGAGGGTGCCAAATGCGGCGAAGAGCATGAAGAGGGCGACCAGGAATCCGAAGTCACCGATGCGGTTGACGATGAAGGCCTTCTTGCCGGCATCGCTCTTCTCGCGATCGCCGAACCAGAAGCCGATCAACAGATACGAGCAGAGCCCGACGCCCTCCCAGCCGACGAACATCACCGGGAAGCTCGCGCCGGTGACCAACACCAGCATGAAGAAGACGAACAGGTTCAGATAGGCGAAGTAGCGCGGGTAGCCGGGGTCGTCTTTCATGTACCCGACGCTGAAGACATGAATCAGAAACCCGACGCCGGTGATGACCATCATCATGATGATCGAGAGGGGGTCGATCTGGAGCGCGGCATCGACCCCGAAACTGCCCGTGTTCATCCAGGTCCAGTAGCGCACGACCGCCGGGTCGTGCATATCGGCCCCGAGCATGCGCAAGAAGTTGGCGAGCACGAGCCCGAACGCCGCCAGCATGACGCCCGGGCCGATCAGCGACGGCAGCGTGTGGGTCGCGGGCCGGGGTGCGGCGAGAAAGTCGACTTCGCCCCCTCCCCGCACCGCGTCGGCTGAGCGGCGGGC
>CAYVPD010000285.1:0-2633 GCA_964453545.1 uncultured Gemmatimonadaceae bacterium | reverse complement strand
ACAGGCCTGAAGGCACATGTGCTGCGCTACTGGGAGACGCAATTTCGAGCCCTCAATCCCCAGAAGAACAGTGCGGGGAATCGGGTCTACAAGCCTGACGATATCGAACTGATTCTCTTTGTGAAGACGCTGCTGTACGACCAGAAATTCACGATTGACGGGGCGCGCCGGCGTCTGCAGGAGCTGCGGCATGAGGGCGAGCTCGAAGAAGAGCGGGGCAGTGTCGTGCAGCCGGAATTCTGGGCGGCGATCAAAGACGAGCTGCTCGCCCTGCGACGTGTGCTGACCCCAGAAGAGGGGCAAGCCAGCCGCGAGGGGCACGAGACCGAAATGGACTGGGATTGATGAAGATTCTGTGCACCAATGACGATGGGTATCACGCTCGCGGATTGACCGTGCTCGCAGCTGCAGCCAGTCGGCATGGCTCGGTCACCGTAGTGGCGCCAGACCGCGAACAGAGTGCCACGAGCCACGCCCTGACCTTGCACCATCCGCTTCGCTCGCGCCGGGCGAGTGATGGTGCGCTCATGGTCGACGGGACCCCCACGGACTGTGTGATTCTTGCCGTGGGAGAGTTGCTCGACGAGCGGCCGGATTGGGTGCTGTCGGGCATCAATCACGGTCCGAACATGGGCGAAGATGTGCTCTATTCGGGCACTGTGGCTGCGGCGATGGAGGCCACGGTGCTTGGAATCCCAGCTGTGGCGATCTCGTACACGGGAGACCGTCATGAAGAGATCGAGGGGTGGCAAGATGTGATTTCGGAATTGCTCGACGACATTCTCGCGCGTCAGAGCTTTCCCGCGCATACCCTGCTGAGCATCAACCTTCCTGCCATTCCTGCCAATGAGGTCAGGGGTGTGCGCGTCACGACGCTGGGTCGCCGGCGGTACAAGGATTCGCTGAGCCGTGCGAAAGACCCCTCGGGCAAAGAGTACTTCTGGATCGGGGGCGGCAGCACAAACTGGAGTGGTCCGCCGGAGGCTGACTTCCGCGCGATCGAAGAGGGCTACATTTCGGTCACGCCCCTTCATCTCGACCTGACCAACTACCGGCTGCTCGAAGAGTTGCGGGGTTGGGACCTCGGGCTCGGCTGAGGTATCGCCCGTGCCCCTCGACGTCCCAGCTGACAATCAGTTCATCGGGCCGCGCCGTGCCCTGATCGAGGCCATTCGCGAGAAGGGCATCGCTGATCTCGGATTGCTGCGCCACTTCGATGAGGTGTCGAGGCACCTGTTTCTGCCGGAGGGCGTCTGGCCGAGGGCTTACGATGACGCGCCGATCCCGATCGGGTTCGGTCAGACGGCGTCTCAGCCCTCGCTCCAGGCGTGGTACCTGGACGTATTGAGGCCCAGTTCGCGTGACAAAGTGCTCGAACTCGGCACCGGGAGTGGCTTTCTGACGGCGCTCCTCGCCCGCATGGCCGATCGGGTCTACTCGGTGGAGCGGGTGCGAGAGTTGAGCCAGAGAGCTCGTGCCACGCTCGACCGGCTGGAGGTGCGGAACGTGGCGCTCATGGTTGGCGATGGCACCATCGGATGGCGCAAATACGCGCCCTACGACGTGATCGTGGTCTCAGCTGCCTCACCGGCGGTTCCGCAGGCGTTGATCGACCAGCTCTCCGACGGAGGCCGCATGCTGATTCCGGTGGGAGATCGCGAGGCACAAACCCTCACCTTGGTGCGCCGCGAGGGCTTTGCCGTGACGCAGGAGCCCCTAGAGGGGCAGGTGCGCTTCGTACCGCTGCTCGGCCGCTTTGCCTTTGAAGAAGGGGGTGCGTGATGAGACCCCTACGCCGTCTGTACGACTGGATGCTGCACTGGGCCCACACTCGTTGGGGTACACCGGCGCTGGGCCTGCTGTCATTTGCCGAGTCGTCGTTTTTCCCGATCCCACCCGACCCGCTGCTGATGGCGCTCGCCCTGGGGCGGCCCGCACGTGCCTTCGGGTTCGCCGCCGTCTGTACGGGGGCGTCGGTGCTTGGTGGGCTGGCAGGCTATGGCATCGGCGTGGCCGCGTGGTCCCTCGTCGGCGACTGGTTCTTCGCTCATGTGCCCGGGGTCACCCCCGATGCGTTTGGTCGGGTCGAAGTGCTCTACCAGAACTGGGACTTCTGGGCTGTATTCCTCGCCGGGCTGACACCCATTCCCTACAAAGTCTTCACGCTGTCAGCCGGTGTCTTTGCGATCAACCTGCCCATTTTTGTCATCGCGAGCGCGGTGAGTCGTGGCCTGCGCTTCTTTGTCGAAGCCTGGTTGATTCATCGCTTCGGTGCGCCGATCACGGCCTTCATCGACCGGTGGTTCAATCTGCTGACCCTCGCCTTTGGTGTGCTGCTCATCGGCGGCTTCTTGCTGATCGAGTGGGTGCTCTGAGCTTCGGCGCGCCTCAGCGCATCGCCGGGCCTGCTGCCGTCCCGCTGTCCCCTGCGTCAGCCACACCAACGTAAAGTCCCGATGAGGCGTCGTAGGCGACGGCGTGCACGAGTCCGAGGTGGGGCGAGTCTCCAAGCGCGACCGGGGTCAGTTTGAAGCCACGTTCGCTCAGTTCACTGCGGATGCCTTGGTCCAGCCAGTCGTGCACGCGCAGGTCTGGGCCGAGCGCAAAGAGGCGGGGCGCTGCCATGGCCTGCT
>CAYVPD010000284.1:0-2641 GCA_964453545.1 uncultured Gemmatimonadaceae bacterium | reverse complement strand
GGGCAGCTGCGCGTAAAGAGCCACGAGGCGATGATCAAGAAAATCGTCGTGGGCAGGCCAGGGACCCAGATGCCAACGATGCTGACGCCCAGGCTGAGCAGGCCCGCGCCTGCGAGCAACCAGTTGGTTGCACGACGCCAAGCGGGCGTTGTCGGGCCGTTGCTGTGCGGGCACGAGGCATCGGCGAGTCGGGAGTCTCTCAGCAGAAACCGCATGCGACAATGGTAGGGCTCATGGGCCGTCTTGTGTAGGGGGCGGTGCCGCCGAGACCGACGCCAATGCGGCCTGCGCCGCGGCCAGACGCGCAACCGGCACACGAAAAGGCGAACACGAGACGTAATCGAGCCCGAGTTCGTGGCACAGACCCACGCTGGCAGGGTCGCCGCCGTGCTCTCCGCAGATGCCGACCTCCAGATCCGGGCGTGCAGCGCGGCCCTCATCTACGGCGAGTTTCATGAGGCGTCCGACCCCCTCTCGATCGAGGGAGTGAAACGGGTTCTCGGGCAGTAGCCCCTGCCGTTGGTACTCGATCAGAAAGCCCGATTCCGCGTCGTCGCGTGAGATGCCGAAGACCATCTGTGTGAGATCGTTGGTGCCAAACGAGAAGAATGCGGCCTCGCTCGCGATGTCTCCCGCGGTCAGTGCGGCGCGGGGCACTTCGATCATGGTGCCAAATTGATAGGGCACCTCGAGCCCTTCTTCTTGCATCACGGTGCGCGCCTCGGCCTCAAGCAGCTCCCGTTGCCGACGTAGTTCGGCGACATGCCCCACCAAGGGGACCATGATCTCGGGGCGCACATCGACCCCCTCGCGCGAGCAGGCGCATGAGGCCTGCAGGATCGCCCGGACCTGCATGCGCGTGAGGTTGGGTACGAGGTTGCCCAGGCGCACGCCCCGGGTGCCCAGCATGGGGTTTTGCTCGCGCAACTCTTCAACCCGGGCAAGGTAGCGTTGCCGGTCACGCACGGCCTCGAGCAGCTCGTCGAGCTCGTTGAGATCTCGGGCGTGCTGCACGCGAATCTTGAGATCGGCGAGGTCGTGCACGAGATCGTCAAAGGCCGGCAAGAACTCGTGAAGCGGTGGGTCGAGCAGCCTGATGATCACCGGCAAACCAGTCATCACCCTGAAAAGCCCCATGAAGTCTTCGCGCTGGAGTGGGAGCAGTTCGGCGATCGCTTCGTCTTTTTCAGAGGGACTCTCGGCCAGGATCATCCGTCGCACGATCGGCAGTCGATCTTGGTCGAAGAACATGTGTTCGGTGCGACAGAGGCCAATGCCTTGCGCCCCGTACTCGCGAGCCCACTGCGCATCTCCTGTGCAGTCGGCGTTGGCTCGCACGCCAAGTTTGCGGAACTCGTCGGCCCAGGCGAGCACCTGTAGCAGGTTGGGGTCGGCGAGATCAGGTACGGTGGTTTCGAGGCGTTGAGCAAAGACCTCACCCGTGGTGCCGTCGAGCGAGAGCCACTCGCGTTCGGGCACTTCGGTGCCGTCGGCAAAGCACACGGTGCGCGCCTCGAAGTCGATCATCATGTCATCGACCCCGACGACTGCGGGCTTGCCAAACTGCCGAGCGACGAGCGCTGCATGACTCGTTCGACCGCCGCGTGAGGTCAGGAGTCCGCGGGCCGCGAGCATGCCGTGCACATCGTCGGGCTTGGTCTCGGGGCGCACGAGAATCACGTCGAGCCCCTCTTCAGCCCATCGTTGGGCCGTGTCGGCATCGAGTGCGACCATACCGACGGCGGCCCCCGGTGACACATTGAGTCCGCGCGCCACGACGGCCGCGTCGGCGCGAAGCCCTCCGTCGAATTGCGGGTGCAAGAAGAAAGCAACCTGATCAGGGCTGACCCGCGAGACCGCCACTTCGCGCGAAATGAGTCCTTCGTTAACCATGTCGACGGCAATGCGCACTTCGGCCTGCGCGGTGCGCTTGCCATCGCGCGTCTGCAAGATCCACAGCGTGCCGTCTTCGACCGTGAACTCCATGTCTTGCATGTTGCGATAGTGGCGCTCGAGCTGCTTGGAGATCTCGACAAGCGACGCGTAGACGTCGGGCATATCGTCGGCCAATTCGGTGATGCGACGGGTGCGGCGGTTGCCCGCAACCACGTCTTCGCCCTGGGCATTGCGCAGATAGTCGCCCTCAAGCTCATGTGCACCCGTAGTCGCGTTGCGCGACATGCACACGCCCGTGGCCGAGTGTTCACCCCCGTTGCCGTAGACCATCGTCTGCACGTTGACCGCCGTGCCGAGGTCATCGGCAATGCTGGAGGCGCGGCGGTAGTCACGGGCCCGATTCGAATTCCATGAGCGAAACACCGCGGTCGTGGCCCACTTCAGCTGTTCCAGCGGATCTTGAGGAAACTCACGTCCGGCGTAGCTGCGAACGAGTTTTTTGAAGTCCTGAGTGATCAGGCGCCAGTCTTCGCCCTCGAGTGCACTGTCTTCAGTCACCTCAAGCGCCCTGCGGCGGTCTTCCAGCACCCGCTCGAAGGCTTCGTCTGGCACACCCAGCACGACCGTGCCGAACATGTGGATCAGGCGCCGATACAGATCCCAGATGAGCCTGGGGTCACGTTTGCGCTGCAGGGCCGTCTCGACGATCTCGTCGTTGAGTCCGAGGTTGAGCACCGTGTCCATC
>CAYVPD010000283.1:0-2664 GCA_964453545.1 uncultured Gemmatimonadaceae bacterium | reverse complement strand
CGAGATGACGCCAATGTCTTGCGCCCGTCCCAAGTGGATCGCGTTGGTCGTGAGCAGATATTCGACCTCATCGACCGTGCGCGGCAGCTCGTCGACGAAGCGACGGCACGCCTCGGCCCAGCCCTCGGGCAGATCGGCCATCATGCCGCCCACGCGGGTTGCCGACGTCGTGATACGGGCACCGGTAAGGGCCTCGTGCAGCTTGTAGATCTTCTCGCGCTCCTGGAACGCGTAGAGGAACGGCGTGAAGGCACCCACATCGATCGCCGTCGTGCCCAACCACAGCAGGTGGCCGAAAATGCGGTCGAGCTCCATGAGAATGACGCGCACGACCTTGCAGCGTTCGGTCACTTCGATGCCCATGAGCTTCTCGACCGACATGACGTAGGCGCAGTTGTAGATCAGCGGCGCCAGATAGTCCATGCGGTCGGTGAGCGGCACGATCTGATTCCAGCTGCGGTACTCGCCGAGCTTCTCGAAGCCCGAGTGCAGGTAGCCAATATGCGGAATCACCTTCATGACGGTCTCGCCGTCGAGCTCACAGACGAGGCGCAACACGCCGTGCGTCGCCGGGTGCTGCGGGCCGACGTTGAGCAGCATGTGCTCCGATCCGAGGCTGGGTTCGGGCGACTCGATGGGCAGAAGCGGCGCCTGCGACAGTCCGCCGCTGGCACCGAGCTCGGGAGCCCGCGAGACGTTGAATTCAACGGTACGGGTGGCCATCATCGCTCCTCTTCAAAGGCCCCGGCCGAACCCTCGGAGGCCGGGGGAATCACCTGTGGCTCCCGCCCGATCTCCATCTCGGCAGAGATGTAGAAGTCTTCAACGTTGTGGCTGAGCGCCCGGCGCGTCTGTTCGGCACGCGAGAACCGGCCGCGGAGCGGAAAGTCTTTGCGCAGCGGGTGGCCCTCAGCGTAGTTGTCGGGCATCAGAATGCGGCGCAGGTCGGGGTGCCCCTCGAACTCGACGCCGAAGAGGTCAAACACCTCACGCTCGAGCCAGTCGGCCGTCTTCCAGAGCGGCTCGACTGAGCGAATCTTCAGGCCCGACAGCGGCAGTTCGCACTTCACACGCAGCTGACGCTTGTGCACGAGCGACCACAGCTGGTAGACGACCTGAATGGGGTGTCCGCCGCCAAAGTCGACCGCCGTAACGTCAGAAAGAAATTCGTAGTGCTGCGATTCGTCGTCTTTCAGAAACGACAAGATCTCGAAGTTCTGCGACGGCTCGACGTAGACGACGTGCTGGTCGCCCGAGCAGATCTCGTGATGCAGAACGGCGTCGCCGAAGCGAGCACGCAGGGCCTCGACCGAAGGATGCGATGACGTAGCGGCTTCGCCACGCAACGCAGGCAGGTCAGGGGCGACCAGACCCGCCTCTACGGCATCAAAGCCGGAAGCGGGGCCGGAGGAGGGAGAGTCGGCCATGTCGAAGTCGAGAGGGGGTTACGGCAGACGATCTTCGGGGCGATCCACCCGATCCGTCTGCACCAGACCACTGATGCGATTCTGATGCGTGGAGTTTCCGAAGGGGCCCGTAAGGCCCTGGATCTCGAACTCCGACGCGCGAGGGCGTCCGGCCGCGGCAGGATCTTCTGCGCGGTTGATGTGGTGTTCCGCCAAGCGCTCCCCGCGAATCTTCTCCTGAACCATCATCAGGCCGTAGATCAGCGACTCCGGGCGAGGGGGGCACCCCGGGATGTAGACATCGACGGGAATGATCGTGTCGATGCCCTGCACCATCGTGTAGGTGTCGAACACCCCGCCCGAACTTGCGCAGGCGCCCATGGAAATCGACCACTTGGGCTGAGGCATCTGATCCCAGATGCGTCGCAGAACCGGGGCCAGCTTGTAAGGCACGCGGCCGGCGCAGATCAAGACGTCGGCCTGGCGGGGCGAAAACGACATGCGCTCCATGCCGAAGCGCGAGATGTCGAAGTTTGAGGCGGCCGCGGCCATCATCTCGATGGCGCAGCAGGCCGTACCAAACGGCATGGGCCAAAGCGAATTGCGGCGCGCCCAGTTGACCACGAAGTCGACCTTGGTGGTCAGAAACGTGGGCGTGCCGGCTCCAAAGATGCCCGCGGACGCGCGGCTGGTGCCACCACCCGGGAGGGTGCGGTCATTCAATCCCATTCCAGGCCTCCCTTCTTCCACTCGTAGACCAACCCGAGCGTGAGCACCGTCACGAAGAGCAGCATGGGCATGAATCCCGCCCACGCGAGTGAGCGCATCTCAACGGCCCAGGGCACGAGGAAGATGGTTTCGAGGTCGAACACGATGAAGCTGATCGCCACCATGTAAAACTTCACGGAGAAGCGCTCGCGCGTGTCTCCGAGGGGGATCATGCCGGACTCGTACGGCATCTCTTTTTCGGGCGTTGGACGCCGCGGATTCAGAACGGCCGAAACCCCCGCCATGAGAATGGCGTTGGCGACCGTGATGCCGAAGAGAATGAGGAGCGGGACATAGGATCCCGACATGGAGGGCCTCGGCTTGTGAAATCGTTCACGATGTGAAGTGGTCGGAATGTATCGGACGCTGGACAGGGGGTCAATGCCCGATATTTGGCGTAAATACGCCACATTTCGCTGTGATTGCCCTGTCGGCCTGCGGGCTCTATCTTGCGGGCAGTCGTCCCTGCGAACCGGGTGGGCGCGTGCCC
>CAYVPD010000282.1:0-2667 GCA_964453545.1 uncultured Gemmatimonadaceae bacterium | reverse complement strand
AATTTGTCGAGGCAGCCCGTGCGTTGGGTGACAGCACCTCCTCCATCCTCTTTCGCACGATTTTGCCCAATACGATTGCACCCCTTACGGTCATCGCCTCTTTCAATGTGGCAAGCGTGATCTTGTCAGAGGCTGCACTGTCGTTTCTGGGCTTGGGGGTGCCTCCGTCGGTACCGACCTGGGGCAGCATGCTGGCAGGCAGTCGCGACACACTCTTGGCCAACAAGTGGTGGCTCGCGGTGTTCCCGGGCATTTCGATCATGTTGACGGTGCTGAGCTTCAACATTCTTGGAGACTGGCTCCGAGACTTTCTTGACCCACGGCTTCGAGAGCGTTCGTGACGGAGGTTGTATTGAAGGTTGGAATTATCGGAGCCAGCTTTGCGCGTGCGGCGTACTTGCCTGCATTGCGTCATACACCTGGCGTTGAGGTCATAGCGATCGCCTCGGCGCGACTTGAGAGTGCACGTCGAGCCGCCGATGAATTCGGTGTTGCGGCCGCGTATGACGACTGGCGGCAGATGCTTGCGCAGCACGACTTCGACCTTGTCTGTATTGCTACACCTACCGTACTGCACGAACCGCAGACCCGCGCCGCGCTCGAGGCTGGTGCGCATGTGTTATGTGAAAAACCCACCGCGATGAACGCAGCCGAAGCGATCCGCATGCTCGAATACGCTGAAGCCTCGGGCCGCATTCACATGATCGACCACGAGCTTCGTTTCAACCCAAATCGGCAGCGTATTGCCGATTTGATCGGCAGTGGAGACTTAGGCGAGGTATACCACGTCGACATTGCCAATGTGGGTTCAGCCTGGAACGACCCTGCGAGTCGTCGGCAGGGGGACTGGTGGAGCCGCGCCGATCAGGGCGGGGGACGCCTTGGCGCCAACGGGAGCCACCAAGTCGATCTGCTTCGTTGGTGGCTCGGCGATGTCGACTGGGTCAGTGGTGCCGCGCGGGTGGCCGTGCCGAGCCGGATCGATCCCGACACGGGTGAGGCATGGACCGCCACGGCTGATGATCTCACCTACATGACGCTTGAGATGACTTGCGGTGCGACCGCGCAGGTACTCATGTCGGGCGTCGCGGCGCATAACCTTGGCAACACAACCCGTATCTGCGGCTCTCGGGGCACGCTACTGCTATCAAATGATGATGAGCGCCTGCACTTCGCACGCAGTGGCCAAGCGTTCATTGACGTGACTCAACCTGACCCCAACGCAAAACTCGAAGGGGTTAACCCAGGCATCTGGAATGTTTCGGTGGTTGGGCTGATGCACGAACTGACCGCTGCTATTCGCGAGCAGCGACCGCTGGCCCGAGGCGCAACCTTCGCCGACGGTCTTGCCAATCAGAAGGTGCTCGATGCCGTTCGGCGCTCAGCCGTCGAACGGCGTTGGGTGCAGCCCGGCGAACTCGATGACTGAGGTAATGACCAGACGTACGCCTGTGCCACCCATCGAGGCGCAGTCGATTGTGGTTACTGGCGCTTCTCAGGGGCTCGGCGCTGCGATCGCTCGCCACTTCAGTGATCTCGGTGCCCGCCTAGTGCTACTGGATCGGGATGCTACAGGGCTAGCCCGGCTGGCAGAGCAGTGTCCCGGCGCGACGACTGCCGTGGTCGACCTAGCTGACGCCGTTGCGACGAGGGCTACGATCCGTGAGGTGTTGCGCGACCCCATCGATACCCTGATTCACAACGCAGCAGTCTTGAGGGTCGAGCCCTTTGAACACGTCTCGTTCGAGCGTTTTCGAGCCACGCTGGACGTGGGCATCCAAGCGGGTTTCCAGCTTGCCCAAGCTGTCTGGCCTGGTATGCGCAAGCGTGGGGGCGGGGCGCTTGTCTTCGTGTCGTCACGCTCCGGGATCGAAGGCTTTGCCGAAGAGGCAGCATACTGCGCCACAAAGCATGCCCTCGAGGGCTTTTCGAAGAGCCTGGCGCTGGAGGGTGCAGCCCACGGGATTCTTTCGGTTACCGTGACACCGGGCATGTACATGCACACACCCATGTCAGAGACGACCTACCCACCCGAGCTGCGAGCGCAGTGGGTCGATCCCATTGTGTTGGCCCCCGCGTTTTCATATCTCGCCACTCGCCCCATGCATCGGTCTGGAGAGCGCTTAAGCGCTTGGGACTTGTGCCAAACGGAGTTCGAACCATGAGCATGAAACCCATCTACGACTGGATTGATGCCCACGCCGAAGAGTGTGTTCGGGACCTGCAGCGGCTCGTGCGGCAACCGTCGATATCAGCTCAGGGCATCGGGCTACGTGAGTGCGCGACCCTCGTACGCGATATGATGCATGATGACGGTCTGCCGGCAGATTTTCACGAGCTCGCGGAAGGTCCCCCGGTGGTATTTGGCCATCTACCGTCGCCCAGTTCGGCCAAGACACTTCTTTGCTACTCGCACTATGACGTGCAACCGCCCGAACCCATCGAGGCGTGGACGCATGGGGGGCCGTGGTCGGCCGAAGTGGTCGATGGGGTGCTCTACGGGCGCGGAGCCACTGACAATAAGTCGGGCGTATTGGCATTCAACAAGGCAGCCAAGGCTTTTTTGGCTGTGCGCGGTGAGGTGCCGGTCAACCTGAAGTTTCTCATCGAGGGTGAAGAAGAGATCGGCTCACCCAACCTTGCCGCTTGGGCGGCACAAAATGAAGC
>CAYVPD010000281.1:0-2669 GCA_964453545.1 uncultured Gemmatimonadaceae bacterium | reverse complement strand
GGATGGTCCCCCCAGATTCAATCGGGGTTTCACGTGCCCCGACCTACTCGGGTACCTCAGCCCCTCCCTACTTACGTTTCGCGTACGGGACTATCACCCTCTACGGTGCGCCGTCCCAGGCGCCTTCCGCTACGCGTTCGGGAGCTTTCCCTGAGGCCCCACAACCCCGCCGAGGTCACCCCCGACGGTTTGGGCTCTTCCCCTTTCGCTCGCCGCTACTAAGGGAATCTCTGTTGATTTCTTTTCCTGCAGGTACTTAGATGTTTCAGTTCCCTGCGTTGACTCGCCCTAAGGCGTGACGGAGTATAACCTCCGCCGGGTTTCCCCATTCGGACATCCCCGGATCATTGCTTGCTTGCAGCTCCCCGAGGCTTTTCGCAGCTTGCCACGTCCTTCATCGTCGACCTGTGCCCAGGCATCCACCGTGTGCACTTATCCGCTTGACCAGCAGTCCGTTCGGTACAAAGCGCACCCCGAAAGGCACACCCCGCACCAACTCTCCCACCAGTCCACCGAACAACTCTATTCCTGACACCACGCAGGCTTGCCAAAAAAATCCGACCGTGGATAAAGACCAACCACGGCCCGGCAAACCTAAGGCATCACTTCAATCCTTTACTTCACCTCTGGACCCAAAGCATACCCCCTACGGAAATGACGCAGACCCTCACATCGAGGCCCGCAACCCCGTCAGCGCCGTAGAACGCACCAAGCAAAACCAGACCCGAAGGCCCAGACCGCCCAATGCAGCGCCGCACCGCCCCTCAAGACGGCCAGAGTGCATGCAGATTTCAAAAAGCTTGTTGGCCGTGGCCACTCGAAAGTGGTTTTGGCCGAGCAGAGAAAGGTAGTAGCACGGAGGGGGCAGGTCAACGCCCGAAAACCACCTTGGAAATGCGATTCGCGGCACGGGCCAAAAGCAGGCCAGGAGCGGGCCCGGAGTGGATCAGGCGAGGGTCAGGCGACCTGTAAGCGCTCCAGAAATTCAGCTACCTGCTCGGCCTGAACGGCGAAGTCTCCGAGGCGCGTATTGCGCTCGAGATTGTGCCAATCTGAACCACCCGTTCGCAGCAAGTCGTAGCCGACAGCGGCCGTTTCCAGCTCCTGAATCCACCCTTCGCTGTTGTACGGACGGTAGATCTCCACCCCGTGCAGGCCTGCCTCGACCAGGACAGGCACGAGATCGGCAAAGAGTTTGGGCGGCGGGTGTGCCCAGATGGAGAGCCCCCCGGCCTCGGCGATCACTTCGATGGCTTCGATCGGCGTCTGCAGTGCAGTTGCCACGAACGCTGCCGCACCGTTCCCGATGAAGTGGTCAAAGGCGGCTCGCACGTCACTCACGTGGCCTGCCTCGACGAGCGCCGCAGCGAGGTGTGGCCGGCCGACCATCTCACCATCGGGTCCGGAATGCGCGAGCACCTGTTCGAGCGGAATCTCGATGCCAAGACCACTGAGCTTCTCCAGCATCAGCTGCATGCGCTCTCGACGCATCGCTCGCGCCCGCTCCCGGTGATGGGCGATGCCGGGCGCCGCAGGATCCACGCCGTAGCCAAGCACGTGAATCTCTTGTCCGTCATGGGTTGAGGACAGCTCCGTACCTGTGACGACGCGCACCGGCCGGGCGTCTGTTGCCATCAGAGCTGCAGCCGCAGCCCGTGCTGGCTCGACGCCACCCGTCGTGTCGTGATCGGTGATGGCGATGAGGTCCAGACCACCTTCGCTGGCAAAACGAACGACCTCGGAGGGCGAAAAAGCGCCATCCGAGGCCGTCGTATGAATATGAAGGTCGAGCCGCATTTCGCTCAAAAGAGCGCGCTCGCCTTCGAAGAGCTGGCTACGTCATCGGGGTCCAGCAGCGTTCCCTCAGGCAGGTGCTCGGCCGGAGTGTCGCCGGCGTATTCGGTCAGCACCGTAACCTGGTTTTCGGCCACCTTGAGGGCACCACCTGCGACATAGAAGCGCTCACTGCCGCCACCGGGTAGATCAACGTCAAGCGCCCCCGCCCCGAGCAGCGTGATCAGGGGCGCGTGCCCGGGGAGCACACCGACCTGACCATCCCATGCCGGCGCGACCACAGACGAGGCTTCCCCCTGAAACACGACCTTTTCGGGCGAGACGACCCGAACACTCAGCGCTGCCACGTCAGCTGGCCTTCTTCATCTTGTCGGCTTCGGCGATGACGTCTTCGATCGATCCCTTCATGTAGAAAGCCTGCTCCGGCAGGTGATCGAACTCGCCAGCGGCCACACGCTCGAACGACTCGATGGTGTCTTCGAGCTTGACGTACTTGCCGGCCAGACCCGTGAACACTTCGGCCACGTGGAAGGGCTGCGACAAGAAGCGCTCGAGGCGACGCGCGCGACCGACGATGATCTTGTCTTCTTCGGTAAGCTCGTCCATACCAAGAATCGCGATGATGTCCTGCAGCTCTTTGTAGCGCTGCAGAATCCGCTGAACCTCGACGGCGACCTTGTAGTGACGCTCGCCGATGAACTGCGGGTCGAGAATGCGCGACGTGGAGTCGAGCGGGTCGACGGCAGGGTAGATGCCCTTCTCAGAGATCGCACGCGAAAGCACGGTCGTCGCATCGAGGTGCGTGAACGCCGTCGCCGGTGCCGGGTCGGTCAAGTCGTCGGCCGGCACGTAAATGGCCTGCACCGAGGTGATCG
>CAYVPD010000280.1:0-2669 GCA_964453545.1 uncultured Gemmatimonadaceae bacterium | reverse complement strand
TTGAAGGTCGTTGCGGATTGAAACATCGCGTCCATGTCTGTGACGCTACTGACGTTCCAATTCCCGATGGGTTGGTTGAAGGCGGTGGCCTGGTAAAACATTTCAGTCATGTTCGTGACGCTACCGACGTCCCAATTCCGGATATCTTGGTTGAAGGCCGTAGCAACCCCGAATATGTAGCCCATGTCGGTCACGCTACTGACGTCCCAACCCCCGATGTCTTGGTTGAAGGCGTTGGCCTGGTAAAACATGTACCTCATGCTGGTCACAGCACTGACGTCCCAATTTCCGATGTCTTGGTTGAAGGACTGGACCTTGTAGAACATGTACCTCATGTTGGTCACAGCACTGACGTCCCAATTTCCGATGTCTTGGTTGAAGGACCAGGCATTCAAGAACATGCCCTCCATGTCGGTAACAGCACTGACGTCCCAAGTCCCGATGGGTTGGTTGAAGGACATGGCCATGTCGAACATGAACCTCATGTTGGTCACAGCACTGACGTCCCAGGAGCCGATGTCTTGATTGAAAGCGGTGGCCATAAAGAACATTTGGTACATGTCGGTAACGCCCGACGTGCACGTCGTCGCGAGGGGCGCGTAGTTGCTGGCTGCGACGAGGTTGAGAATCTGCTGGCGATCTCGCTTGGTGTAGGTAACACCGTCGACAGAGCCGGTGTCACCCACGGCAGCATTGGGGCACAGAATGGTGACCCCATTGGCGGCCTTGTAGAAGGCGGAGAGCACAGTAAACGCACCCGTGGTAGCTGTGCTCAGGCTACCTGACGAAGCGGTGAGCACCTTGTCGGCACCGGAGAGGTTGATGCTCAAGCCGCTGAAACTGGCCACACCAGCGACGGCAGCAACGGTGGTCGTTCCGGAGAGCGTGCCGGTTCCGGTGGTGAGGGCTAGCGTGACGTTGTCGCTCGCACGGGTGGCCCGGTTGCCGTAGGCGTCTTGAATCTCGACGACCGGCTGCTGGGCAAAGGGGGCTCCGGCCGCGGTGCTTGCGGAAGGCTGGGTGACGAAGACGAGCTGGGCGGGGGCGCCAGCCGTGACGCTGAGCGCCACGCTATCGGTGCCGGCCTCACTGCGAGCGATTACCCAGGTGGTGCCAAAGCTGCGGCCTTCGATGTTGATTTCTCGGCCGACGGTCGCTGACAGGGTGGCGAGAGTTGTATCTCGAACGGCCCAGGTGATCTCCGGTACGCCCTCACGCATGAGCTCATTGAGCTCATCGAAGGTTTGGGCTGAGATGCGAAGCGTAGCATCGATGCCCACTTCAGGAGCGCGATTGACGACGCGTAGCGCGCTCGGGATCGGGGCCGGGACCGTCACCTCGGCACTGGCCTCGACGTTGAGTACACGAGCGCGTACTTGGGCGCTGCCCGACGTGATGGCACGGGCCACACCGCCCTCGCTGATGCGGACCACCCCCTCATTGCTCGATGACCAGCGCAAGCCCTGCCGGCCCGGTGCCGGTACGGCGACCGGGTTGCCGCCCGCATCAAACCCGTCGACACCGAGGGTCACCGTGTCGCGACGTGCGACGCTCAGCTCATTGGGCCGAATCTCCAGACGCGCGAGTGGCCCCGCCGAGACATCGACCGGCAGCGTAGCCGAGAGCCCATGCAAGCGGGCCGTGATTGTGGCGGCCCCGATCTTGAGCGCGCTGAGCGTAGCGTCTTCGGTGGCGATGACGGTGGTATCGCTGGAGCTCAGGGCGAGTCCACTGGCCACTGCGCTGGCTGCGACATCGCCGCCTGCCAGGTTGCGCGCCGTAATCTTCAGCGTCATGCGATCGCCCGAGCGCAGCGAGCTCGACGGCAGCGCCACCTCAAGGGCCGCAGCCCGTTGCCCTCGGCGCGACACCCAGACGGGGGCCAAGCGATTGAGTGAGCCGCTGGCGGAGCCATCGGAGCCGACCGTCGAGCTTGGCAGAAGCTCAAGTGCGCCAGAAGTCGAGAGCGTGAGGGCAAGCAACTCCCCCGGCGTACCTGAGACACCCTCGAGGCGAAACGACAGGCGCGCAGGCAAGGCAAAGCTCAACCCTGCAGGCTCAAGCACGAGCACGCCACCGGCACGAAACTCATCGCTCACCCCAGCCCCGGCCGCATCGATACGGGCCACGATGTCGGTGGGGGCTGAGAGTGCACCTGAGGGAATCTGCAGCGTGACGCCAGCACCGAGATCGAGGGTACCGCCCTCGGCTCCGATCAGTGCAGAGATGGCCTCGGCGGGAGCCGAATCGTCGGAACAGGCCGAAAGCCCAAGGCCCAACAGAAGCGCCAACGCCAACAGACGAACGAGGCGAGGGCCCTCCTGGGGTGCGCGCACGGAAGCGATCATGAACTCGAGGGTCGTTGGTAAGCGTAGGCAGAAATGACGCGTCGGATACGGCGCACGGTGGGCCCGCATGCGCGAAGCTGTCAAGGAACGAACGGCCAAAGCCGGTACGCTGCGAGCGGTAACGTTTCGGGTAACAGAAAGCCTGGCGCAGGCTGGCGTAGGCTGGCGCAGCCTCGGTCTCACGCCTCGTGGGCAGAGTCTTGCAAGTGCAAGCCGACGTTGATGTTAGCCGTCCCATGAGGCGTAGGGGCGAGCGCAGGCTGGCGCGGCCACTGCGGACTTCTAAGCGGAGGGTCGCAGGTTCGAGTCCTGCCGGGCGCG
>CAYVPD010000279.1:0-2671 GCA_964453545.1 uncultured Gemmatimonadaceae bacterium | reverse complement strand
CGATCACCAGCCGCTGCAGATCGCGCCCGAAGCGCGCGCGTACTCGCAGAATGAGCAGAAGAGCGACAAGCCCCAACCCCAAGGCGAGGCCACACCAGATGCCCCGCGCCCCCAAGCCGCCCGGAAAGGCCAACAGCCCCCCCACCGGCAAGCCGACGACCCAGAAGCCCAATAGGTTGATCAGCATTGGCATGCGCGTGTCACCAATGCCGCGCAACACGGCGGCAGACACAACCTGAATGCCATCGGCGACCTGAAAGAGACCTGCAATCGGCAACAGGCCGGCCGCCAACGCGATCACCCCGACATCAGGGGTATAGACTCGCGCCAGCAATTCCGGCATCCCAAGAAAGAGCGCTGCCGTAAAGAGCATGATACCCGCCCCGACCAGGAGGCCCGCCCCAGCTGCTCGGCGCGCGGCTGCCGGATCGTCACGCCCGACCGCACGTCCGACAAGCACGGCTGCCGCCTGCGCGATACCCACCGGCAGCATGAAGGTGAGCGAAGCCAGATTCAGCGCGATCTGGTGCCCGGCAACGGCCACGGTCCCGATCAGGCCCGCCAACAGACCCGCAGCACCAAAGGCACCGAACTCAAGCTGGAATTGCACGCCGGTGGGTGCGCCGAGGCGAAACATGCGCATGAGGGGCGCC
Source organism: uncultured Gemmatimonadaceae bacterium (assembly GCA_964453545.1). GTDB lineage: Bacteria > Gemmatimonadota > Gemmatimonadetes > Longimicrobiales > Gaopeijiaceae > Gaopeijia. Next base: position 2,018 of record CAYVPD010000279.1, on the reverse strand, counting down.
GCCGTCAGAGCGCGGGGTGCCAACGAGCGCACGTGAGGCCGCAGCAGAGGCCATGCGAACGTCAGCAACGACATCGCCATCACGATACGCGACAGCGACGACGCCCAGCCGGCCCCGATGGCACCCATCGGGGGCACGCCAAGATTCCCGTACACCAGCACCCAGTTGAAGCCGACGTTGGCGAGATTCGCCACCAGCATCGACGACAGCACGGCCCGAAGCATGCCCATGGCCTGGAGGGTCTGACGCTGTACAATGAAGAGATAGAATGGCAGAACGCCGGCAATGCTCGCACGGGTGTACCCGGCCGCAAGAGGTACCACGTCTGCCGGCTGCCGCAAGGCACCCAGCACCCTCTCAGCAGGCAACATGAGCGTCGTCGCCAAGGCCGTGAGCAGGAGGGCCATGAACACGCCGCGCTGAACGCCCCGCGAGATGGCGGCCTCATCGCGCGCACCGACGGCCTGAGCAATCACGGGATCAAGTGCGAAGAGCGTTCCCATACCGAAGACGACGGCGGCGAAGTAGTAGACGTTGCCGAGAGCCACCCCGGCAAGGTCACTGGGGGAAACGCGCCCGACCATGATGGTGTCGACCACACCCATGCCCATGAGGCCCACCTGCGCCAATGCCACCGGCGCCGCCAGCCGCACGAGCTCGGTGAACTCAGCGCGCTGCGGCCGGAACTGCGTCAGAGATCGCCAGGCACTCAGGGCGATCTCCGGTCACGGTCACAGCCGCTTTGAGTGCGGGTGTCGACCAGTTGTATGATGACCCAGGACTGACCCTCACGCACCAGTTGGACAGCGTCGACCCCGCAATGCTGAAACTCCCCATTTACGAACAGGTTGTACGGAGCCCAGACCGCAGCCAACGACCCGTCGACCCAGACCTGTTCATCGAAGATCACCTCATCGAGGTGCGCAGAACCTGAAAGCACGCCCGTGACGAACGCATCGATCGGGGTCATGCGGAGCTCCTGACCGGGCTGTGACGGTGCCGTCAGAAGCCGTGCCTCACGATGCCAAACACCCCGCAGGAGAGCCTCATCACGGGTGCGCATGCCCTCGAAGAGTTGAAGCACCACCTCGAGCACCGCCTCGCGGTCACCCGCAGGCGCGGGGCCGTCAGCCGGGCCGTGAACTGCCGGGCCCTGGGCCGCCAATGTCGACGGCTGAAGCGCGAAGACCGACGCGCAGAGAAACACTGCGAGCAGAATGGGGATCTGCCGTCGCACGCGCTTGATGGTTCTCATGAAGTCATGCTCCGAAGGGGTTGAACCCACGCTTCCGACACGGCGCGGAATGTGGCAGCAACCCGGATATTTTCCAACGCCATAGATGAGCGCGTCAGCCGTGGGAGGAAGGCTCGTACGTCCAGGCCGCACCCACGAGCGCCGCCCAGAGCACGCCCGCAAACACTCGAGCGGCCACCGCATGCATTTTCGGGGCCAGCAGAAGCGCGCCGACCGCATCGAGCGCAGGCACCAAGATGAAGCCCAGCACCAGTGCCGCGATCGCGGCCGTCCACGCCGTGCGCACCCGCCGCTGACGCTGTTTGCCGCGGTCCATCAGTGATCCCTCGGAAACCAGGGGACAAACTCAGATGTGCGACGGGCATAAGCGGCATAGCCGGGCCGCGTGCTCTCCAGATGGCCCTCCAGAAGAGGGATTCCCGAGATTTTGATCAGCAGAAACGTCATGCCCAACGGAGCAGCGACCGAAACCAGTGCGGCGCCCGCATCGAGAGCGAGCATCCACAGCCCCCACCAAAACACCGCATCACCGAAGTAGTTCGGATGACGGCTGTAGCGCCACAAACCAAGGTCCATGACGCCCCGCGGAGCGCTCGCATCTGGCCGCGCAGCCTCGCGTGCCTTGAAACGGCGCAATTGAGCATCGGCCACCGCCTCTAGCGCGAGTCCCGTCACCGCCAAAACGGCACCCAACCAACCGAGCCATCCCGGCGACCCCGGGCGCGTTGCCGCGATCGCCAAAGGCCATGCAATCAACCACGAC
>CAYVPD010000278.1:0-2672 GCA_964453545.1 uncultured Gemmatimonadaceae bacterium | reverse complement strand
GGTGAAGACATGCTGCGCGCCATTCTGTTGGGCATGGAGCCGCAGCCGCCCGTGAGTGTCGAAAACCCGGCATTCCAGGCTTTGGACAAGGAGTTGCGGGAGCGCGCCACGGAGCTCGGCACACGCCGGGGCGTGCCGGCCGAAGCCCTGAACCAGATGATCCAGGGCGTCGACGCGCCCGGGCCTTTTGCCGACCTCGTCTCGTTTTACTTGGAGCTGCCGACCTCAGAGAAGCAGGAGCTGCTCGAAGAGCTTGACGACGAAGAGCGCATGCGCCGTTGTCTCGTCGCGGTGGAGCGCGAGCTCGCACGCATCGAGGCGCAAGAAGAGATCCAGGCCAAGGTGCAGTCGGAGCTTGGGGAGCGCCAGCGCGAGATGATTCTGCGCGAGCAGCTCAAGCAGATCCAGAAGGAGTTGGGCGAAGAAGAGGAGCAGGGCGATGTCGACCAGCTGAAGGAGCGTCTTGAGGCGCTCGAGCTTGGTGAAGATGCCCGCAACGAGGTCGACCGTGAGCTGCGCCGACTCGAGCGCACCTCGCCGCAGTCTGCTGAATATCAGGTGATTCGCACGTTTCTGGAGTGGGTCATTGATCTGCCATGGGGCGAACGCACCGAAGATAAGATCGACCTCAACAACTCGCAGCAGATTCTCGACGAAGACCACTACGGACTTGAAGATGTAAAAGACCGGGTGCTCGAGTTTCTGGCCGTGCGCAAGCTGCAGCTCGAGCGGGCCGAGGCCCCCGGCGAAGCCGAGGTGGCTGGCGAGGCTGACTCGGCTGGTAAGGCGACCAAGGGTGATGCGCCTGCGGTTGAAGAAGATGCTGCAACGCGCGGCCCCATTTTGCTCTTTGTCGGGCCTCCCGGCGTCGGCAAGACGTCGATTGCTCAGTCGATCGCCAAGTCGCTCGGCCGCAAATATGTGCGCATCTCCCTCGGAGGCGCGCGCGATGAAGCCGACATTCGGGGTCACCGCCGCACGTATGTCGGAGCGATGCCGGGGCGCATCATTCAGGGCATGCGGCAGGCCAAATCGAAGAACCCGGTATTCCTGCTCGACGAGGTCGACAAGCTCGGAGTGTCGTTCCAGGGAGATCCGAGCTCAGCGCTGCTCGAGGTGCTCGATCCCGCCCAGAACTCGACGTTTGTCGACCACTACTTGGGCATTCCCTTTGATTTGTCAGAGGTGCTCTTCATTGCGACGGCCAACTACGTCGATCGCATTCCCGCACCGTTGCTCGATCGCATGGAGCGTGTCGAGTTCGCTGGCTATACCGAGGCTGAGAAACTTGAGATCGCCAAGCGGTATCTGCTCCCACGCCAAGAAAAAGAAAACGGCTTGTACGAGGGTGAGCTGAAGACGACAGACGATGCGTTGCTGTCGGTAATTCAGAAGTACACGCGAGAGGCCGGCGTTCGGCAGCTCGAACGCGAGATCGGCAAGTTGTCCCGCAAAGTGGCGCGCCAGATCGCGGCGGGAGAGGGCGAGGCGGGCACGATCGATCCCGAGCGTATCACCGAGCTGCTTGGGCGCCCCCGCGTACACCCAGAGCGCATGGCCCAAGAAGACACGGTCGGCGTGGCGACGGGCATGTTCTATACCCCGATGGGGGGGGACATCATGTTCGTCGAGGCGAGCGTGATGCCAGGTGAGGGCGGTCTGGTGCTCACCGGTCAGCTGGGCGACGTCATGAAAGAGTCAGGTCGCGCGGCCCTCACCTACGCCAAAGCCAACTGGAAGTCATTGGGCATTGCTGAAGACGCCCTGCGCAAGCACGAAGTGCACATTCACGTGCCCGCGGGAGCGATTCCCAAAGACGGTCCGTCGGCCGGCATCACCATGGCGACGGCTCTCGTTTCGGCCCTGAGCGGTCTTCATGTGCGGCGCGATGTGGCGATGACCGGAGAGCTCACGCTCACCGGCCGCGTGCTTCCGATCGGCGGCGTGAAAGAGAAGCTGCTTGGTGCGGTGCGCGCGGGCATCACCGAGATCATCGTGCCTCATGACAACGAGGCTGATCTCGACGATCTGCCCAAAGACGTGCGATCAGCCCTGAAGGTGCACCTGGTCGAGACGCTTGATGACGTGATCGCCGTCGCCCTGAAAAAGCCGAAAGCTCGGCGAGCCACCAAGACGAAGGTCAGCTGACCGAGATATGCCCCGTGCCCCCGCTTGATGGGGGGTCAGCCACGGTGCCGATCACGGTGGCTCCGTCACCTCTGCGCGTCAGCTCTGCACACAGCGCGTCGCAGCGATCTGCGGCCACCGAGATCAACAGGCCGCCCGAGGTCTGGGCGTCGCAGAGCAGCAGACGCGTCGCTTCGTCGACCTGATCGGCCCACGTCACATCATCGGCGAGGTCGGTCAGGTTGCGATGCGAGCCCCCGGGCACCTCGCCCTGCCGGGCAAGCTCGAGGGCTCCCGGCAGCATCGGTACTGAAGCAGCGTCAATCGTTGCCGCACATCCAGATGCGCGAAGCAGGTTGCGCAGGTGCCCGAGCAGGCCAAAGCCGGTCACATCGGTCGCTGCGTGCACGCCAATGGTCTGCATGGCTTCGCTCGCGCTCGCATTGAGCTTCGTCATCGAGCCAATCGCCGCCTCGACGACCGCCGGCTCTGCCACGTCATTTTTCAGGGCCGTGGTGATGATGCCCGTACCCAGTGCCTTGGTG
>CAYVPD010000277.1:0-2674 GCA_964453545.1 uncultured Gemmatimonadaceae bacterium | reverse complement strand
AGGAGCAGGAGCAGGAGCGGGGCTTCCGCGATCTGCAGGCAAGAGAGACCCTCCGGCCTCGTCCCGGACGAGGTGGTCCAGCCAGAGAGCCTGATGCCCAGACGGCTCTTTTTGTGGCACCGGGCAGCCCCGGGGAGGGCACTCCGACCAGCGGTTCTGAGGCGTTGGCCGAAGAGCCGCCGGTGCTGGCCGTCGAGAGGCCAAAACTGCATCAGGTCCATCGCACCTGGATCATCGCGGAGAGTCGCGACGGCGTCATGATCATCGATCAGCACTCCGCGCACGAGCGTGTGCTCTTCGAGCGTCTCATGAATGCCTACGGTGAGGGCGGGGCCGAGGCGCAGCGCCTGCTGTTTCCAATCACCATCCGCCTCACCCCGGGCGAGGTTCGCGCTGTGACCGAGGTCGCCGGCCTTTTGGCCCGGGCCGGCTTCGAAGTTGAGGCGTTCGGGGCCGATACCGTGATCGTGCAGACCGTGCCCAACCCGCACCCCTGGTTCGATGCCGAGCGCTGCTTTCGTGAGATGGTGGCCGAGCTCACGGCGGGCACGTCAGACCTCATGAGGGCCGCACGCAATCAGCACGAGCGCATCGCCATGACCTTTGCGTGCAAAGGGGCGATCAAGGCCGGGCAGGTCATGAGCCAGGCCGAGATGCAAGAGCTCTTTGAGGCGCTTTTTGCCACGCAGCTCCCTTGGCATGACGTGCACGGACGCCCCACGGTGGTTCGCCTCTCGGTTGCAGAGCTGGAGCGAAAGTTCGGTCGATGAGGCCACGGGCACTGGCCGTGACGGGCCCAACGACGTCAGGGAAGACGGCCCTGTCGGTCGAGATCGCCCGGGCCCTGCATGCCGAGATCATCTCCATGGACTCCCGACAGATCTACACGGGCATGGATATTGGTACCGACAAGGTGCGGCCCGAGGAGCGAGGGGGCATTCCTCACTATGGGCTGGATTTGGTCCCGCCCGAGGCCGCATTCAGTGCCGGGCAGTGGGCGCGTCTGGCTCGTGCATGGATCGATGAGATCGAGGCCCGCCAGCATGTGCCGATGCTAGTTGGAGGGACTGGGTTTTTTCTGCGGGCCCTGACGCACCCCATGTTTCGCGAGCCTGAACTCGACGAACAGCGCCGCGATGCGCTTCGAAGTTGGCTGCTTGCCCGCTCCCGTGACGAACTCGAAGCATGGGTGCGCAGGGTGGATCCGGCCCGGGCCGAAACGGCCATCGCCGGCGGGCCTCAGCGCTTGACGCGTACTCTCGAGGTCGCCCTCTTGAGTGGCCGGCGCCTGAGTGAGTGGCATCGCCAAGGCGAGGCCGACGCCCCGGGCACCGCTTGTCTGGTGGTGGTGCTCGACATGGAGCGTGATGAGCTGGATCGTCGGATCGACGCCAGAGTCTCAGCGATGATGGAACGCGGATTTCTTGATGAAGTACGTGACCTGCTGCACAAAGGATACGATGAGAAGGCTCCGGGCATGACAGGAACTGGCTATCGGGAGATGACCCGGGTGATTCGGGGCGAGATGTCGGTCGACGAGGCACTCTTCGAAATGCGTCGTCAGACCCGCCAGTATGCGCGGCGTCAGCTCACGTGGTTTCGCAACCAGCTGCCCGATGCGCTGCGGCTCGATGCCTTGGCCCCACGGGCGCGTCTGGTCGAGCAGGTATGCGAGGCGTGGCAGCAGGCCGTCGCCTCATGAAGATCGGGATGATTTGTTACCCGACGTACGGCGGCTCAGGTGCCGTTGCCACCGAGTTGGGCTTGCTGCTGGCTGACCGCGGTCACGAGGTGCACTTCATCTCGTACGCGCAGCCGTTCAGGCTCGACCATTTTCGTGAGCGCGTCTTTTTTCACGAGGTTGATGTCGAGCGGTACCCGCTCTTCGAGCACCCTCCCTATTCGCTCGCCTTGGCAGTGGCGATTCACGCGACGGCCCGCGAGCAGGGCCTGGACCTCGTGCATGTGCACTACGCCATTCCCCATGCGACGTCGGCGTGGATTGCCCGCGAGATGCTCATGGAAACCGGCGATGAGCTGCCGATCGTGACCACGTTGCACGGCACCGACATCACGCTGTTGGGTGTGCATCCGTCGTTTCAGAGCATTACCCAATTTTCCATCATGCGCTCGCAGGGTTTGACGGCGGTGTCGAGGTGGCTGGCGCAGGAGACCGTGCGCGATTTCGGTGTGCCCAGCGAGAAGATCGAGGTCATTCCGAATTTCATTGATCCAGACCTGTATCGACCCGATCGGGTGCCGTGTCATCGCAGGGCGCTCGCACCTGACGGGGAGCGTATTCTGATGCATGTCTCGAACTTCAGATCGGTGAAGCGCGTGACGGACTGCGTTGAGATCTTCAGCCGGGTTCGGCAGGAGCTGCCCGCGCGCTTGGTCATGGTGGGAGACGGTCCAGAGCGCTTGCGCGCACAGGAGCGCGCTCAGGAGCTGGGTGTGGCCGATGACGTCGTGTTTCTCGGCAAGCATCAATCTGTCGATGAACTGCTGGCTTGCGCTGACCTTTTTCTGCTGCCGTCGCAGAGTGAGTCGTTCGGGCTCGCCGCGTTGGAGGCCATGGCGTGTGGTACCCCCGTGGTCGCTTCGCGGGTTGGAGGGTTGCCCGAGGTGGTGCCCCACGGCGAGGCGGGCTTCTTGTTATCTCCCGGCGACCTCG
>CAYVPD010000276.1:0-2678 GCA_964453545.1 uncultured Gemmatimonadaceae bacterium | reverse complement strand
CTTTCACCCGCCTGCCTATGTCGTGGTTGACCCGGAGTGCGTCGCTACGCTGCCGCGGCAGGAGCGCAGTCAGGGGCTGGCCGAAGCGATCAAGCATGGGGCGATTGCCGATGCGGCCTACTTTGACGCGCTGTTGCGAGACTCTTCTGCATTGCTTGATGCGCAGCCGGACCTTGTCATGCAGGTGGTGCTGCGCTCGATCGAACTCAAGGCGTCGGTGGTGAGCCGTGATGAGCGTGAGAGCGGCCTGCGCGAGGTTCTGAATTTTGGCCACACTCTCGGGCATGCGCTCGAAGCCGCCTCGGGCCTGGCTTTGCCGCACGGGTCTGCCGTGTCGATCGGCATGGTCCTTGAGGCAGAGTTGGGATGCCAACTGGGTCTGACGAGCGCCGAGGTGCCCGCTCGACTGCGTGAGGCCCTGCAAGCGGCGGAATTGCCAATCGAGGTCCCACCAGAGTACTCGGCCGAGTCGGTGCTGGCCTTCACCAGAGCTGACAAGAAGGCCCGTGCAGGCAAGGTGCGCTACGTGCTGCTGTCGCGGATCGGGGAAGTAGCGGGCGAGGGCTCGAGGTGGGCGTATGAAGTCGAGGCCGAGCCCGTGCAGGAGTTGCTGCTGCGGCACTGTGGTCGGGCGGTTTGACGCACCTTTTTTGCACCCTGATCTTGGGGTCGACCTGAACACCCGTTTGTGGAGGTTGCATGGCGGTCGATGAGCGCCGCGCCATAGGTACCGTCGGATCTGCACTGGTCGATGCGGCTGCGCAGCATCCTGATGCGCCGTTCGTGATTTTTGACCGGGACCGCCTCTCGTTTGCCGAGGTGGAGCACCAGTCGGCACGTCTCGCGGCGGCCCTGCATGATTTGGGCGTCGCGCAGGGAGACCGCGTCGCACTGCTGCTGCCGTCATGGCCCGAGTTTGTGGTGTCTCTCTTCGCTGCAGCGCGACTGGGTGCGGTGATTGTGCCGTTGGAGCCCCGTCTTTCGCCCGGAGAGTTGCGCTACCTCGTGCGGCATTCCGAGTCGGTGGCGGTCATTGCTGTCGATCACTGGGAGGGCATCGACCACCTCGCGAGCCTCGACGGGCTGCTCGACGAGGGGGCATGCCTGCGGTTCGTGGTCACGGTGGGCGATGAAGACGGGTGGTACGACGACCGCATCTTGCGCTATCAGGAGCTCGTCAATTCGTCGCTCGCGGGGCGCACCGTCGATGATGCCCGAGTTCAGTCCGACGACCTGTTTGCGCTGCTCTACACGACGGGCACAGGTGGCAAGCCACGCGGTGTCGAGCTGACGCACGGCAACGTTCTGCATACGTCGAGTGCAACGGCTCACGCCTTCGGGCTGACCTCGACCGACTTGGTAGCGGGTGTGCCGGCCCTCTTTCATGTCTTCGGACTTGGTCCCGGTGTGCTCGGGTGTCTCTGGGCTGGGGCCGGGCTGATTCTCTCGGAGCGCCACGAACCGGGCGCCTTGCTCGATCTGGTCGAAGCCCACGGTGTCACGGTGCTCTTCGGCCTGCCCACCGTTTTTCTCACCGAGATGGCGGCACAGGCATCGCGCCCGCGCAACCTGTCCTCATTGCGGCTTGGGGTTGCTGCCGGGGCGGCCGTATCACCCGAACTGGTGCGACGGATCGAGTCGGAGTTCTGCCCCACCTTCGTCGTGGCGTATTCAATGACCGAGACGGGGGCCACCGTGGCCATGACCCGACCGGACGACACACCGGAACGTCGGCGCACGACAGTGGGTCGCCCGTTGGCCGATACCGAGGTGCGCGTGTTGCAAAACGGCGTGGCTTTGCCGGTGGAAAGCATCGGTGAGATCGCAGTTCGGGGCCCCGGGGTGATGCGCGGCTTCTATCGCCAGCCCGCGCTTACGTCTGCGCACTTCGACGACGAGGGGTTCCTGCATACGGGCGACCTCGGCATGATCGACGAAGACGGGTTCATGCATTTGGTTGGCGGCAACGATCACGTTATCTTCAGAGCTGGCTTCAAGTTCTACCCCCGGCTGGTGGAAGAGCGCATTCGCTCGCATCCGGCGGTGGATGGAGCCGTGGTGGTCGGTCTTCCAGACCCGGTTCTGGGGCAAGCCACCTGTGCCTGTGTGATTCCCGTCGAGGGTGCGATGCTGTCACCCGACGAGGTCCGGAACTGGTGCGCCGAGGCGCTGGTTCCCGACAGTGTGCCTGATCACGTGAGGTTCCTGGATTCATTTCCACGGGCCAGCGATGGGCGGGTACGACGCGGCGAACTCATGGCACGTCTCGGCACCTCGGCGGTGGCTGAATAGACACCGTCGCTCTTTGGCGCTGGCTTCCCCGAACCCGCAGTCGCTGGTCCCCCTTGGCCTTCAAGGCATCGGGTACAGCGGAGGTTGGCAGGGGAGGTCTCGCAAGCCGAAAATTACTGCTTAACGCGAGACAATCTTGATGAACATGCCGTACACGCGGGCGCCCCATCGTGGCGATTCCGTTGGCTTCGCCTCATCTGGCGGAGCTCCCAATGCAGCGCTCCTCATCGATTTCGACAACGTGACGATGGGCATGCGCAGCGACCTTTCGCGCGACCTGCGCAAGCTTCTCGAGTCTGACGTGATTCGGGGCAAGGTTACCGTGCAGCGCGCCTATGCCGACTGGCGCCGGTACCCTCAGTACATCGTTCCGCTGAGCGAGAACT
>CAYVPD010000275.1:0-2708 GCA_964453545.1 uncultured Gemmatimonadaceae bacterium | reverse complement strand
CGCGCGCCTCGGCGCGAAGCTCGACCGCCACCTCACGCGTCTCTTGCAGGGCATCGGGCCACACCATAGTGCCAGGCCGTGATGCCACAGAAACGGCGGGAACGACCAGCACGGGCTCGCTGAACTCACCGCTGGCCTTGTCGACGTCGACAAATCGGGCCGCGCGCTGCAGCGTCAGCACAGCCGAGCCACTGTCCGCGTCGCCCGTGACGAGCTCAAGCGCGATCTGTCCGGCGATTGGGGCGGGGTCAAAGGGCCGGCCCCACAGAGCCGGATCTGCCGGCCAGCGATACATCTCACCGTCGCGCACTTCAGCTCGGAAGTAGAGGCGACTCGACGCGGCATCTGGGCTCACCTCGAGCTTGTATTCGAACCGGCCGACCTCGCCGGCGTTGAGGCTTCGCCCGCCGTCGCCCTCAGGGCCCTCGGGCCGCTGGATCAGGCGGCCGCGGTCTGACTGCACTTGCGGCCGCAGACCGCGCAGCTCAAAGGGGCCGCCATTCCAGACCTCGACTGTGACCGTCACCGTGTCACCCGGCACGACGAGGTCGTCGTCGGTAGTAGCGCGCACGACGACCCCTGCCGCGGTCGCCAACGCCTCAACCAGAAGCTCCCGCCGGCGCTCGAGTTCCCAGACGAGGTCACTGCCCGCCGCCGAAGCGCCACCACCCGCTGCGTCTGAGGTCAGGTGTCGCGCCTGTGCCAGAGCGTCGTCGAGCGCCGCCAGAGCCTGCGTCAGATGCGGGGCAGCCGCCCACGGAGACACAGGTGACAAGGCTTCTCCCGCTTCGAGAATGGCAAAGCGATAGCGTTGCAGCTGCTGCTCGATCTCGCCTGCGCTCCCTGCTCCGTCGATCGCCCGCGCCAGACCAGTCATCGTGGTGTCGATGCCAGCAAACAGTCCGGTGGCGGTGCCTGATGACACTGCAGTGAGGTCAGGGGCCTGCGCCCACAGGGTGAGCGCCGAGACACGCGAGCCAAACGGCTGCGCGACACCCATGTCTTGCGACCGGTGCTGGCTGCGCGAGTCCATCGCCACCTGGTACCAGGAGCGCCCGAGCAGAGCATCAAACTGCCCCGTTTCGACCTCAAGCACCTCGCCCTCGGCTTGGCCCCGCAAGCGCCGGTAAAGCTTGCCGGCCTGCCACGGTTTGACCCCGTGGTCGAACTGATCGGCGAAGCGCGTCGGGTCTGCGGCGAGCTCAAATGCCTCACGGGCCACCTGGCCGGCCGCCTGATGCTGACCATGCCCGTCGCGTGGTGTGCCCGAAAACACCGAGACGATCACCTGAGGGCGAAAGCTGCGAATGACCCAGACGACATCTCTGAGCAGCTCTTCACGTGGCCAGAGTCGCAGCGCCTCGTCGGCACTCTTGGAGAATCCGAAATCGAAGGCCCGCGTGAAGTACTGACCGCCCCCGTCGATGCGGCGCGCTGCCAACAATTCGCCGGTGCGTACAACGCCGAGGCCCTCGAACAGCTCGGGGCCGATCAGGTTTTGCCCCCCGTCACCGCGCGTCAGTGAGAGATAGGCCGTCTCGGCCCCCATGCCGCGAGCCAGCGCTGTGAGCAGCGAGGTGTCTTCGTCATCGGGGTGCGCTCCGATCATCAACACACGCTTCACACCATCGAGACGACGCAGGCCGAGCGCGAGTTCGGCGAGCCCTCCGTGCACAAGTCCGTCGATCGACGCCTCTCGCGCGGCGGCCGGTACCTGCGCAACCAGAGCCCCGCTCATCAAAGCTGACAGGGCGCAGACCATGACGAAGCCCGATGCCATGCGTGCTGCCCAGCCGCTGCCGATGGAGAGCGGCGGGGTCAAGCGCAGGCGCGACATCTGGGTGATGCACAGGGAGGAGCGGGTGGCGGTCATGGTGTGATCAATGGAAAGAGGTCGAGACACGGTCAGCAATCGTGAGCTTGGCAGACCCTCAATCGTGCAGCCGCGGCCAACTCTGCGCCAGCGCGGCAGGCGCACGAGCGCGACCCAACCAGCCGGCGAGTGCGGCCAACGTGAGCACATAGGGCAGCGCGAGAAACAGCTGATAGCCGATCTGCCATCCTAAGGTTTGCAAGAAGAATTGAAGGGCTGACGCCGCTCCGAAGAAGAGCGCAGCGACAAGTACGAGGGGTGGATTCCAGCGACCGAGCACAACGACGGCAATGGCGATGAACCCGCGCCCTGCACTCATGCCCTCTGAAAATGTGCCCGTGTGGGCAAGCGCGAGGTGGGCTCCGGCAATGCCGGCCAAGGCACCCGCAAAGAGGGTCGTAATGAAACGCAGGGTGCGCACGCGCACCCCTGCTGCGGCCGCGGCATCGGGCTCTTCGCCCGCAGCCCGCAGTTCGAGCCCCCATTCGGTGCGATAGAGCAGCCACCAAAGCGCCGGTGCAAGGGCGTAGGCGAGGTAGGCTGTTGGGGCCTGCGCAAAAAATGCAGGGCCGACGATCGGAATCGCAGAAAGACCGGGAATCGGCAGTGCCTCAAGTGTCGGAAGCGAAAGCGCCGTACCCGTCGTGCCGAACTGCGCCTGATAAATGACGCCCGTAAAGCCCAAGCCGCCGAGCGTGATGGCGGTGCCCGTGATGATCTGGTCTGTGTTCAGCGCGATGGCAAAGACAGCAAAGATGAGGGCGACGAACAGGCCCGCGGCTGCACCCGCCACGATACCGGGCCCCGCAGACCCCCAGGCCACTGCCCCCAAGGC
>CAYVPD010000274.1:0-2723 GCA_964453545.1 uncultured Gemmatimonadaceae bacterium | reverse complement strand
CGGTACGGCGTCGCGCATTGCAGCGCAGACGCAGCGCAAGTCCAAGATCGATGGCGTGATTGCGCTCGATCGTGTGACTACGGTCCAGACGCCCGGTGATGAGCGTATCGTCACGTCGCGCGAAGGCCAGATCATTCTGAAGACCAAAGAAGGTCAGGTGCGCAGCCGCCTGTCGGTGCCGTACGGCGCCAGCCTTGCGGTCGAAGAGGGCGACACGGTTGAGGCGGGCGGTCTGCTCTTCTCATGGGATCCGTATTCCGAGCCGATCGTCGCCGACGCCGCGGGTGTTGTGCGCTTCTACGACATCGTTGAAGAGCAGACGATGCGCGAAGAGCTCGACGAATCGACCGGCCGTCGTCAGATGACGATCATCGAAGACCGTGACAAGCGCCTGCACCCAGCGATCCAGATCGTGGGCAAGGGCAAGAAGGGCGAGAAGCTGCGCGAGTTCATCGTTCCGGTGGGTGCGCAGCTCACGGTGCAAGATGGCGCCGAAGTCGCGCCGGGTGACACGCTGGCCAAGATCAGCCGTGAAGCCTACAAGACCCGTGACATCACCGGTGGTCTGCCGCGTGTTGCCGAGCTCTTCGAGGCCCGGCGTCCGAAAGACCCTGCGGTGATCACCGAGATCGACGGGCGGGTTTCGTTTGGAGACATCAAGCGAGGCAAGCGCGAGGTCATCGTGACACCGGAGTCCGGCGCAGCCCGCAGCTACGACGTGCCCGTGGGTAAGCACATGCGGGTGCACGAGGGCGATCAGGTACGTGCGGGTGACCGCATCAGCGAAGGCCCGATCAACCCGCACGACATTCTGCGCATCAAGGGGCCGCGGGCGGTACAGGAGTATCTGCTGAACGAGATTCAGGAGGTCTACCGTCTGCAGGGCGTGAAGATCAACGACAAGCACATCGGTGCGATCGTTCGTCAGATGCTGCAGAAGGTTCGCATTTTGGATCCGGGCGACACGATGCTGCTCGAAGGAGAGCACTTCGACCGTTCCGAGTTCCGCGATGCCAATCAGCAGGCGCTCGCCGACGGCAAGAAGCCGGCGCGTGCTGAGCCGTTGCTGCTGGGCATCACGAAGGCGTCGCTTACCACCGAGTCGTTCATCTCGGCGGCTTCATTCCAGGAGACCACCCGAGTGCTCACTGACGCCGCTGTTCGGGGCGCCCGCGATGAGCTCCAGGGCCTCAAGGAGAACATCATCATCGGCCACCTGATCCCGGCCGGAACCGGCATCCACCGGTATTCCGACGTCGAGTTCATGGTCGAAGAAGCCTTCTACGACGAAGAGATCAAGCCGCTCACCGAGCCGGGTGAGAGCCTGCTCGAGAGCCTTGGCGCCTCGGCGTCGGAGCGCGGCGTGGACTGATCGCGAGAAAGAGGGTGTCAAACGGGGCTGGCCCCGGTCGAATCGGCCGATGGCTCCCGTTGACACCCTCTTTTGTCGTAGATACCTTAGCAAGCTCTGTTCGAAATTCCTGATTTCAACCGACACGCAGTATGCCGACCATCAATCAGCTCGTCCGCAAGGGCCGCGAGGCTGTTCAAAAGAAGAACAAGTCGCCCGCCCTGCAAAAGAACCCGCAGAAGCGCGGGGTCTGCACCCGGGTGTACACGACCACGCCGAAGAAGCCGAACTCGGCACTTCGTAAGGTCGCTCGTGTGCGCCTGACGAACGGATATGAGGTCACGGCCTACATCGGTGGAGAAGGTCACAACCTCCAGGAGCACAGCATCGTCCTGATCCGTGGGGGTCGTGTCAAAGACCTGCCTGGTGTTCGTTATCACATCATTCGCGGCACTCTCGATACGTCGGGAGTCAGCGATCGTCGCCAGGGCCGTTCCAAGTACGGCGCCAAGCGGCCCAAGTAACCGGTAAGCACGCATGAGCCGTCGTTCTAGCGCAGAAAAGCGAGACATCGCGGTTGATCCGCGATTCGATTCGACCGTGGTGACGAAGTTCATCAACGGTCTGATGTTGGATGGCAAGAAGTCGCTGGCCGAGCAGATCTTCTATTCGGCGATGGAAATCGTCGAGGAGAAGTCGGGCCAGTCGGCAATGAATGTCTTCCAGCAGGCGATGACGAACAGCAAGCCCGCGCTCGAGGTGAAGAGCCGCCGTGTTGGTGGTGCCACCTACCAGGTTCCGATCGAGGTTCGCCCCGAACGGCGTCAGGCGCTGGCGATTAAATGGTTGATTCAGTATTCCCGTGCGCGCTCAGAGCGCACGATGGCTGATCGTCTCGCGGCTGAGGTGTTGGCTGCCTCCCGCGGCGAGGGTGCCACGGTGAAGAAGAAAGACGACACCCACCGCATGGCCGAAGCCAACAAGGCATTCGCCCACTACCGGTGGTAATGAAGGGTTGAAAAAAGAGTTGCGGCCTCGGGCTGCGACTCCGTCGGAGGCACGCGATGGCCAGATGGCCCTCTCCGGTCGCCGGGAAGCGCGGACCTCGCGCCACCCGCCGGAGAGTGCGGGTCGACATGGGGGTCCGCGCTTCTATTTGAGGCGCTTGAAATTGATTCCGGCGACAGCCGGGTGACGAAACGACTAAGGCTGAATTAGAAATGGCTAGACAGACTCCGCTCAATCTGCTGCGCAACATCGGCATCATGGCGCACATTGACGCCGGAAAGACCACGACGACCGAGCGTGTTCTGTTCTACACCGGTCGTACGCACCGCATTGGTGAGGTCCATGACGGCGCCGCGACCATGGA
>CAYVPD010000273.1:0-2726 GCA_964453545.1 uncultured Gemmatimonadaceae bacterium | reverse complement strand
AGAATCACGCCCCACTCCTCTGGCTCGTTGTCGGCATCAAATGCCGGCACAACGCCCGACTTCTCGTATTCCACGCCCTTGTGCAGCAGCAGGGTCGCGTCGCCACCATCGTCGACCAGCAGATCGGGACCCGAGCCGTCGGGCCAGATGAGTGCCATGTCGGTGCACCACCAGTACTCGTCCAGCGTCTCGCCCTTCCATGCAAACACCGAGGCGCCGCGCGGATTGTCAGGGGTGCCATCGCGGCCAACCACTACAGCGGCAGCAGCGTGGTCTTGCGTCGAAAAGATGTTGCACGACACCCAGCGCACGTCGGCGCCGAGATCCATGAGCGTCTCGATAAGCACGGCGGTCTGCACCGTCATGTGCAGCGAGCCCATGACCTTGAGGCCCTTGAGCGGCTGCTGCGGGCCATACTCACGGCGAGCCGCCATGAGGCCGGGCATCTCTTGCTCGGCGAGGCGAATCTCTTTGCGACCCCACTCGGCGAGCGAGAGGTCGGCGACTTTGTAGGCCGGACGGTCAGCGCCTGTGGCGGTGATCTCGGTCGGCGTCAGAACAGCGGATTCCATGATGATTGTTCTCCTTAGCAGGTGATTCACGACAAAAAGCCGTCAGGCAGACGTCAGGAGCCGGTCAGGTGACGCGGCGGGCGGACTGCACGAAGAGCAGCGGTCCGCGGCTTCGAGGGTCGGGGGCAAGCGGCATCCATGGCCCGGGCCGCAGGCCCGCCTCGGACAGCCATGAACTGAGGGTGTCGGCGTCAAAGCCGGCCCATTGGTGCCCCATTTCGACAACAAAGTCATCGTGCGAGTGCGCTCGAACATCGACGATGACGAGGCGACCCCCTGGGGCGAGTATGCGTGAAGCTTCACGCAGAGCAGAGAGCGGATCGACCAGGTAGTGAAGCACGAGTGACAGTGTTGCGAGGTCGATCGTCGCCGAATCGACGGGCAGCGCATCGAGTGAGCCCTCCCGAAATTCGACGTTGGACAGAGCTTCAGCTCGCAAGCGCGCGGCTGAGAGCAGTTCACGCGAGCGGTCGATGCCGATCACGCTGCGCACATGGGGCGCCACGGTCGTCGGGAAGACGCCGGTACCCGTGCCAAGGTCAGCCACGGCCCAATCGGGCTCGAGCAGACCTAGCATCGGCAGCACATCAGCGCGAATGCCATACAGCTCCGAGCGAATCTCGTCCCACCGGTCGGCCGAAGCCGAGAAAAACGCTCGCGCCTGGTCTTCTCTTTGTGCCAGCACGGCCTGAGCCCGCTCCGCGTCTTCAGCCAGACGCGGGTCGTGGCGCATGTGCTCCCGAACCACGCTCCAGAGCGCTGCGGCTTCGGGTGGCAGCTCTGAAACTGTGCGGTAATGCCGGCGCGTGCCGTGCGTGCGAGCCACAACCCATCCCCCGTCAGCCAGCACCTTGAGGTGACGGCTGATTGAGGGTTGCGGCGACTGCAGCACTTGGCAGCACTCTGACACGGTAAAATCGTGCCGTTCGAGCAGGGCCATGAGCCGACAGCGCGTCGCATCACCGAGCGTGCCGAGTCGATCGAGAATCGGGAGTTGGGCCGTAGTATTCATCTATGCGGATGAATAAATCACCCGTGTGGCGCAAGGTCAACCGGCGCTGCCCCTTGCCGCTGCCGCGCCAACGTCGGACCTTACGCAGTTCTCTAGTGTGTTCTTCCAGGATCAGTCGAACCTTGGAGAGGCAGGGCGATGCGGCTTTATGCCATCGAATCCAATGTCCACGCAGTCGATTTCGGCCCCGTCGAAGTCCTGTTCTTTCACGGCCGTCCCGTGGCCTTCAAGCATTACGCCGAAAAGGTGCTGTACGTCATCACGGAAAATGTGACGCGCGACGTGCCCTTCCGGCGCAGCTTCAGGTCTGGTTGGACCGGCCGCGTCGAAGTTACCGGCGGTCAGGCTCAGCTAGAGGAGCGCATCGTAGAAGCAATTCAATCGATGCCGCTGCCCGCCTGAACACGCCTTGGACCGACGCATCTACGACGTCTCGAACGACCTTCAATCCTCGAACTCTGGTAGCCAGCGTGCATCCTGAACATCCAGCCGTTGCTGGGCACGATCACGGCGAGCCGCATGACGACATCATTTATCCTCATGTGATTCCGTTCGTGCTCGTTCATCTCGCCCTTTTGGGCATGTTCTGGACGGGGGTCAGTGCCGCCAGTCTCACCGTGGCGTTGGTTCTCTATCTGGTGCGCATGTGGGCGATCACCGCCGGGTTTCACCGGTATTTTTCACATCGCTCCTACAAGACCAGCCGGGCGATGCAGTTCGTGCTCGCCTTTCTCGGGCAGGCCTCGGCCCAGCGCGGCGTGATCTGGTGGTCAGCCATCCATCGCCACCACCACCTGCATTCCGATACGGAAGAAGACGTGCATTCTCCGCGCCACATGGGCTTCTTTCACTCCCATGTAGGCTGGATCTTTCGCCCCAAGCGTGCCACGGCTGATTACTCGAGCGTGCCCGATTTGACCCGGTACCCGGAGCTGGTCTGGCTGGACCGCTGGCACTTGGTGCCGCCGACGCTGCTGGCGGTCTCCTGCTTCGTTTTCGGGGGCTGGCAGATGCTGGTCGTCGGTTTCTTCTTGTCGACGGTCGTGCTCTACCACTGCGTGTTCTTCATCAACTCGCTGGCGCATGTGGTCGGATCGCAGCGCTATCTGACGGGCGACGACTCCCGCAACAACTGGTGGCTT
>CAYVPD010000272.1:0-2759 GCA_964453545.1 uncultured Gemmatimonadaceae bacterium | reverse complement strand
CCCGCCATGGCCGACGTGTCGGCCGAGGCCAGGGCTGCCTCGGGCGCTCCATGGGTTTCCACGGCACGCGACGACTGCGCCCCTTGAGTGACATCGCCGTCTTCGGGCAGAACGAGCCGCTGCGCGATGCGCGTGCCCACCTGAGCCTCAACGGAGCCCAATCCGGCCTCGGCCTCCGAACTGCCCACAAGCACCACTTGGCCGGCCAACTGCAGCACAGCCTCGACCCCGGCACCTTGCGCCGGTACGCAGAGCATCAACACCCCGTCGGCCTGTCGCACCACGGCATCGATCAGCTCTTGCCAACGACCGCCCTGACGCACCCGGCCCGCATCGAGCACCATCGTTCCGGCCGTGATGTAGCGCAGCAGGGGGTGGGAGCCCTGTGCCACCCGCTTGGGGGACAGGCCGAACAGCATGAAGTCCGAAAGGCCCTCGCCTTGCGGGATCGAGCATACCGTGTGCAGCGGCGCGCGCTCGAGGAGCGCATCGACCACCACCACCCGGCGCTTTCGTTCCACCATGGCCTGCGCAAGATCGACGGCCAACTGAGCCGAGTGCACTTCGGAGCCTTCGGCCGAGACAATCGCGACAACACCGCGTCGATCAAGCTGCGCGGCAAGCCCCGCAAGCCGCTCTGGAGACAGGGCAGGCGTAGCTCGGCCGGAGGTCATGGGCGCAGATCGCCCTCCAGTGACCCGCCGTCAGACTCGTCACCAAACAGGTGCCGTGGTGCATCACCCCAAAGGCCCTCGAGTTGGTAAAACTGTCGAGCCTCAGGGTGAAACACGTGCACGACAAAATCGATGAAGTCCATCAGCACCCAACGACCGCCTTCGAGACCCTCCACATGGGCAGCGCGCTGCCCAACCTTGCGGAGCTCTTCTCTGATGTGCTCTGCAATGGCCCGAACCTGAATGTCCGAATTTCCACTTGCGAGCACGAAGTAGTCAGTTGCGGAGCTGATGCCGCGCAGATCGAGCATGACGACAGCGTGAGCCTTGCGCTCAAGCGCCAGCTCCGCAGCCTGAACGACTTCAGAAAGAAGGGGCTTCAACGTCACCCTTCTTCGCGCTCGATATGCACGCTGACGTCGACGCTGACCTCGGAGTGCAGCTTCACCGTCACGGCAAACTCACCCAGAGACTTGAGCGGCTCGTCAAGCTGAATCAGACGACGATCGAGCTCGAAGTCCAAGCCACCCTCAGCGTTGAGACGCTCAGCGATATCAGCCGCAGTGATCGACCCGAACAACTTGGCGTCGTCGCCCTCGCCCGCCTTGGCCGCAAACGACAGCGTCTTGCCATCGATCTGCGAAGCACGGCGACGGGCCTCGAGGTAGAGACGCTTGGTCTCTTCTTCAGCCTTCTGCTGCTCTTCTTCAATGCGACGAAGATTGGCCGCGCTCGCCTCGTAGGCATAGCCCTGAGGAAGCAGGTAGTTGCGGGCGTAGCCAGCACGAACGTCGACAACCTTCCCGGCCTCGCCAAGGTTCGGAAGCGATTCTTTGAGAATGACCTTCATGATATCTCCTTGAGAGTTTCAGGCGGACCGGGCCATGCGTGCCCGCAGGTCCAACCAAGTGTCACCAAGCCCGATCAGCAGCGCCCCGGCCACAAGTACCGGGGCCAGAAAAACCATCGCGAGGGCAATCGCCACACCACCAATGAGCGAAATGCCGCCGTTGATGAACAACACCACCGCGACGCCCCGAAGGGCGTACAACCCTGCCATGAAAAGTACGGCATTGGAGCCCATGCGGGTCCAGACCTCTCCCAACCCGGCCAGAATCAGCGCGAGCCCCGCGACAAAGACCCAGACCAGATGGTCGTTGAATCTGAAGTCGCGCAAGTCTTTCAGGGCCCCGGTCAGTCCCAACCCCGCCCGCAGGTAGATCCACCACGCGAGCGCCAAAGCCCCCATGCTGGCCAAGGCCAGCAATCCCGGAAACAGCTCATGCTGCCATTCAGCCGTCAAACGCACCGCCTGCACCAACGTCGGCGCGATTGCCGCCTCTCCTCGCAAGACCCTGAGGGCCTCGATCGTGGCGGTAACCGTTGACGCCAGACGCTCACGCACGGCGAAATCGATCACGCTCCATGCGCCTGGACTGACGACAAAAAACAGCAGCGCCGTCAGGCCAGCTCCAGCCACCGCAACCAGCGCCCGAACCGACGTACCCCGATCGGGCCAACGGAGCGTAGCGGCGACGAACCAGCCCCCAACGAGCACCGCCCACCCCCGCTCCGCATACCACAATCCGCCCATGCTGCCGGAGCCCGCCGTCACCACAAAGGCGACAAACGCGGCGAGCACGAGCCCACCGAAGCGGCGGGCAGGCAGCACCAAGGTGAGCAGAACAAACGGCACACCGACGAGCACGACCGAGGGAACGGTCGAGATCGCGAGCACGAGCAGGAAGAGGGCCGCAGCCCGCCTCCACTCCGCAGAGCGAGGCGGGACTGCCGACCGATCCCGGCCCGGCGAAACGTCGGGCGGGTACGTCACCAACTCAGACCTCGTGATCGCGCACGTACGGAATCAGGGCCAGAAAACGAGCGCGCTTGACCGCCGAACCCAACTGGCGCTGAAAGCGAGCCGTGACCTTGGTCGTGCGCTTGGGCAGAATCTTTCCGCCCTCGGTCAGAAAACGCGAAAGGGTCGCCACGTCTTTGTAGTTGAGCAACGTGATGGCCGGCCCCTCGTGGCGACGGCGACGTCCCTGACCGCCCTGGAACTCGGGCGGCGTGTCGTCATCA
>CAYVPD010000271.1:0-2784 GCA_964453545.1 uncultured Gemmatimonadaceae bacterium | reverse complement strand
TTCAATGCTGACCTCGGGTAGCCGCGCTGCATGAGTCACCTTCCGTTGTTCCCCCTCCCAGTGGTGCTCTTTCCCGGCGCCGACATGCCGCTGCACATCTTCGAGCCTCGGTATCGGCAGATGGTGACGGATTGTCTGGCCGGAGACCGGCGCTTTGGGCTGATCCATCATGATTCCGATGAGCAGGGTCCGTTCCTTGGCGAACCCGGGCGGGTCGGCACTGTTGCGCGAATTGTGCATCACGATCCGCTTCCAGACGGGCGTTCGATGATCATGATTCGCGGCGAAGCCCGGTTTGCGATTCGCGAGTGTCCCGAGCTTCAGAAGTTGTACTACGAGGCGGCGGTGGCACCCTTCGCCGACGAGGCTCTTCCGGCCCCCGCGGCCATGACGGTGGCACGCAGGCGCACCCTCGATCTGCTTCACGGTGTGCTCGAGAGCATGAGTGAGCCGCCCGACGAGGTGCCCTGCTTTAATCTTGACGAGGATCTGTCGTTTCAGCTTGCCCCGATGATTCAGATTGACAGCCGTTGGCAGCAGGCGCTGCTTGAGCTGCGCGACGAGGCGTACAGGCTGGAGCGGCTCGATGCGGTCTTTCAGGCCGCGCTCGACCGGGCCCGCTGGGGCGACGGGGTTTCAGAGACCGGCGGGCCTTCATTTTCAGGAGACGAAGAATGACCTCAGGCTTCGGAGTTGATGCACAGCAGTCCCGTGAGCTTCAGGAGCCTTGGGTCGAGACTCGAGCGGGAGGCCTATTCTTCGTCAGCGCCGTGTTTGTTGCACCGCCCCTGATCGCACTGTATCCGGTGCTGCTTCGAGCACTCCTGCACGCTCTGATCGGCTTCGACCGGCCGAGCCGAATTCTGGATCCGGTTCCGGCCGTTGCGGCCTATGTGGCACCCGTGGTGGGGTGGCTCGCACTCCCGGCGCTTTGGCTCACGCTGACGGCACGGGCGGCAGCTGATCGTCTCTGGGCGCAAAGACTGCTCGAAATCTTTGCGCTGGTTCATGTGGGCACGTTGGCCTACACGATTTCGCGCTGGCTCTAGTCGAAGTCTCCGAGCAGGCGGATTTCAGGCTCAAGAACATATCCGGTCGACTGCTCCACCCGGTCGCGTGCCAGACGGATCAAGGCCAGCACGTCTGAGGCCGATGCACCGCCCAAGTTCACGATGATGTTGGCGTGACGCCTGAAAATTTGCGCTCCGCCGATGGTGGTGCCCTTGAGTCCCACTTCGTCGATCAGGCGACCCGCCCCGATGCCCTCGATCTTCTTGAAAATCGAACCGGCACAGGGGTAGAGCCAAAGGTCTGGATGCCGTTCGTCGCGCCATTCGAGGTTCGCAGCCACGACGTGGCGCAGTTCCTCGAGCGGTTCGGGCGCGAGGCGAAAATCGGCGGTCAGAACGGTGTCGTTGCGGTAGTGCAGGATCGAGGTGTCATAGCCGAACTCGAAATACTCGCGCGGCACGCGATGCACTTCACCCTCTTCGGTGAGAATCTCGGCCCCTGCGACGACTTCTTCGATGAAGCAGGTGCGGCCGCGGTCGGGGGAGAGAAAGTGAAGGTTCTGCCAGAGCGCGCCTCCAACGGTGCCGGGAATCCCGGCGTAGTGGTGCAGGCCGCCCAGACCTCTGGCGATGGTCGCATCGATCAGGTCATGAAAGACCGGTACACCTGATCCGGCGCGGACCGTGTGAGGGTCAACCCATTCGATGCCCCCGATCTCACAGCGGATCACGACGCCCCGAATGCCCGCATCAGACACCAACACGTTCGCGCCGTGCCCCAGCAGTACCGGGGCGATGCCGAACTCGCGCAAGCATTGCATGACGCCGACCATCTCGTCACGAGAGCGCACTCGCACAAGAAGGTCTGCCGGTCCTCCGATGCGAAACGTTGTCAGCGGCGCCAGCGGTACGCCCACTTCGAGTCGATGAGGCGGCACGAGCGAGGCCAGCTGGCTCAGAAGCACGGGGTCGATGGAGTGCGACTCAGGCATGACAGACTCTCATGACAGACTCAAGGGGTTTCGTGCGAGGTCAGGTTTCGAGGCTTCTCACGCCCGCACGTTAGCTGCATCAAAGTATCCGCTCCAGCAGCCGCTGGAGCGTCGCACCGTCGGTTTCGGGAGCAACCTGCGCGATGACGCGTCCCTCCGGATCGATCAGAAACGTGCGCGCCGTGTGGTCCACCAGGTAGCCCGCATCGGACGGCGGTACGTCAACGACCTCGCCGGGTGTCGGAAGCGTTCGATATCTGAAGTCGATGCCCCAGTCCCACGCTGCGGCCCGGAGCAACTCAAGGTCGCCGGTCAACGAGACAACATCGGCGTGAAACGCCTGAGTCCACGTCGCGAGGCGTTCCGGCGTGTCTCGATAGGGGTCGAGGCTGACGAAGAGCAGGCGCAACTTGTCGCCGTCAGGATCGAGTTCGGTGGCGGCCTTGCCGAGCTGCGCGAGCGTGATCGGGCAGACATCGGGACACCACGTGTAGCCGAAGAAAAGCGCGACGTGCGTACCCCGAAACTGTGAGACGCGCAGAGTGTCACCCGCCAGGCTAAGAAACGACGGATCTGGGGCGGGCCAAGGGGTATATTCCTCCGCCTCATCAAGGCTCAGGCCTGGCATCTGCCCGTTCGGGCCGCGAAGAAGCATGAGCGTAATGAGTACGCCCAGGCCAAGGCCCAAAAGAATCGAGAGCAGTTGTCGGTTCATGACGCAAAAGTGGTACAGGGGCGCACGAATTGACACCCCGCGGGCCTGCTGTCACCTTTACAGGCTT
>CAYVPD010000270.1:0-2796 GCA_964453545.1 uncultured Gemmatimonadaceae bacterium | reverse complement strand
CTTGATCGGTGCTGAGGAATTCGCCACGGATGAGAACGTTTGCAGGGCGCATGGACCGGTCAAATGAGGCTGCTCAAGGTAGTCATGTCAATTTTCATCGGGAACCTCGTGCCATTTATCATCAATCAGCCGCTCATACCGTATACTAATAAGGTGCCAAGTAATCCGCCTAATTACTTGATACCGGTCATTCTTTTATTCCCCTGATGGGATCTCAATTGATAAGTAAAAGGCGAAGGAACCACTCATTCCTGCGGGCTCCAACATCTGCGCCACAGGGTGAATAGTTCTCCGACGAATTGTTCACTGGTCAGTATTCCCTACTCACTTCAATACCCGATCTTCTCCAACGCCATCTCAATGGTCTCGAGCATCTTTCTGGCGTGTTTGAGATCGGCCTGCACGATTTTACGAATGCCTTCGTCAGGTTCGGAGGACAAATGCTCTGTCAGCGCGGAGACCTCCTCGGCCCAGTCGTCGCGACATTTGGTCCAGTGCTCGAGCTGCGCGAGGTCCTCCTTTGTCATCGGACCTTGGACACGGGCCATTCCCGTGTTCATGTCAATGATCACCTGATCAGGATGCGGTATCGGGTCCGGCAGGTCGGTGATGCCAAGCGCCTCGCGTCGTTGAAGCTCCTGCTCCCATTCGACTTTGTAGTCGATTGCAGTCTGCAACCATTCGTCGGCCAGCGCCTTGTTCTGGCGCTCGGTCGAGGACAGCATCTCTGCAAAGAGGCGCTGCGCGCGGTGCTGTCCCTTGGCGGCATTCACGGCAAGCGCGCGAACCACGGCCTGAGCCATGGGCACCGAGACGTTCCGATGGCCATCGCGCACGGTGATCTCGCGGTAGGCCTCCTCAAGTACGATCGTCTTCAGACGTTCTTCGTTGAGTCGAGGAATCTTGTTCTTCGCACCCTTCGGCCGTCCCTTCGGATTGCCTGACTGGCCGGGTTTGAAACGGGTGGTTTCCGGCGGCTTGCCATAACCGACGTCATAGCCCCTACCCTTCGCGACCGCTGGCAACTTGGGGCGGTCTTCGCTCATTCTGCTACCTCCAAAAATTCGGCCTGCCGCGGCCAGCCGCAGACCAGTTGCTCTGCCTCGTCCTTCGCATAAGCTTCCCAGCGCGCCAGAGTACGGTCGCAGTAGATCGGGTCGAGTTCGCAGAGATACGCCCGACGCCCGGTCTTCTCAGCGGCGATCAAGGTCGAACCGGAACCACCAAAGCTGTCAAGGACGATGTCACCTCGCCCGGAGACGTCGCGGATCGCGTCAGCGATCATCTGCACCGGTTTCACGGTGGGGTGAAGCGTCAATTCCTCCATGCGCCCTGCCCGCATGGTGTTGACCCCGCGGTATTGCCAGACATTGGTGCGATAGCGACCGTGCTGGCCCAGCTCGAAGGTGTTGATGTGCGGCGCATCGCCTTTCTTGAAGGCGAAAATGAGCTCGTGACGCGAACGGTAGAACGTTCCCATACCACCATTGTCCTTGGCCCAGACAATCAGGTTCTTAAGCTCCGAATAGACCTCTTGCCCCGCGGTCAGCATCTCGGCCATGTGCCGCCAGTCCATGCACAGGAAGTGAATGGAGCCATCGTGACTGTGATCGGCGAGGTTCTTCAAGGCGCTGGTCAGGAAAATGGTGAACTCGCTAGAGCTCATTTCCCCCGAAGCCATCACAAACTCACGGTGCTGGGTCTTGCCGGAGTTGCCGACATGGCCGTTGATCGGGACGTTATACGGTGGATCGGCGAAAACCATGCGCGCCGCCTCGCCCTCTATCAGATCGTCGACGACCCGGCGGTCCAACGCGTCGCCGCAAACCAGCCTGTGTCGCCTCAGCTGCCAGATGTCTCCCAGTTGGACGCGGGCCGGTGTATCAACCGGCACCACGTCATCCACCGGATCATCGGGCTCCTCGGGCGAGACCGTTTCCATCAGGCTGTCGATCTCGGGGATTGAGAAGCCCGTCACACCCAAGTCGAAGCCCAGATCATCCTCTGCCATCAGTGCGCCAAGTTCAGCCGCGAGCAGGTCATCATCCCAGCCTGCATTCAATGCCAACTTGTTGTCAGCCAAGACATAAGCGCGTTTCTCGGCCTCGCTCATATGGTCGAGCCGCAGGCAGGGCACCTCGGTCCACCCTAGCAGCTTCGCGGCTGCCACCCGGCCGTGGCCAGCCAGGATGGTGCGATGCTCGTCGATCAATACCGGGTTGGTGAAACCGAAGGTCTCGATGCTCTCGGCGATCTGCCGGACCTGCTTCCTCGAATGCGTACGCGCGTTGCGCGCCCACGGAGTGAGATCGCGGATTGCTATCTGTTCAATGTTCTTCGAGGCCATTTGGCTCTCCTTTGCTGCTCGACCGAATCCTTTCTGTCGGCCCCTTCCGTAAGATTTATCTGACGGCTGGTCATTCGTCAATCATGCGCGTATCCTACCGTAAGACAAATCAAACGGGAGGGGTCCATGGACATCGGAGAGCGCCTGTTCAGTCTTCGGCAAAAGTCTGGAGAGTCTCTGCAGGAAATTGCCGCCAAGGTTGGTGTCTCCAAGGCACACGTCTGGGAGCTGGAAAAGGGACGCAGCAAGAACCCTTCCTTCGATCTGGTTCGCAAACTTGCGCGGCATTTTGGCGTCTCGATCGAGGTGCTGACGGGCGAGGCCGATGAGCCTCAACAAAAGGACGTAGAAATCGCTCAGATCAACCGGGGGCTCGAAGCGCTCAGCGATCGCGATCGGGAGATTGTGCGGCAGATGATTGAAACGATGTCGGCAAAGTCGGGTGGGAA
>CAYVPD010000269.1:0-2814 GCA_964453545.1 uncultured Gemmatimonadaceae bacterium | reverse complement strand
CGACCTCGACTCCCACGCTGACGACCCGCTTCTCGAACTCCCGCCGCAGCACGGAGAGCGCATCGCTGGCAGAAGCCCCTGAAGCCCCCTGTGACGCCCCTCGACGCTTCAGGCAGGCCGTCACCATCTCCTGGCGTGCGTCGCCCGTGAGAAGCGCCTCCAGGCGCTCCACCAGCTCGCTGAACGCATCGCGAGAGGGGAGCGAGGCGTTCCGCTCTGAATCGGCAGCTCGAGCCATCGGCACGGTCAGGTGGGGGTTGGGGGGATGGAGCCGGCACCAGACGCAGAGAGCCCCGCCGGCCAATGCCGACGGGGCTCTCGCTGCATCAGAACTGCGTCACGATGCCTTCAGCGTGCTTGGGATCAGCGCACCTGGAAGGTGATCGGGAACGCCACCCACACCGGCACCTTCTTGTCGCGGTTGAGCGCGGGCGTGAAGCGCATCAGGTCGGCAACGCGAAGGGCAGCCTCGTCGAGCTGGGTATGGCCCGAGCTGTCCTGCACGCGCGTGTCTTGCACTCGGCCCTCTTCATCGATGAAGAACCAGATACGCGCCGTGCCACCGATGCCCGCATCACGGAGAAGCGGCGGATACTCACGCTCGAGCGCGCGACCCACATCATTACGGTTGATGAGGTCAGGAGCCACGGTGTACGGCGTGAAGGTCGGCTGCGATGAGAGGTCGCCCTCACCCGTGTTCTCGGGCGGCGGCGGCAGATCGCTCACCGGATTGTCTTCAAACGTCGTCGGCGCAATGGTGATGTCTTCAGAGATCTCGGCCTGCGCGATCACCGGAGTCGCCGGGCGCTGAATCGCCTCGGGCGGCGGCGGAATCTCGACCTCAGGCGGCAGCTCGATGGCCGTCATCTCGTCAGCCGTGAAGGCGAAGTCATCGGCCTGCATCTCGGGCCAGAACTGGAAGATCGCGAAGTGGATCACCACGGCGGCGATCATCGAGCCCCAGAACCAGTTGTCCCACGACTGCTTGAAGCGATCGTTGGCGGTCAGGCCAAGAATGCTGTCGGTTGCTGCGATGGCGTCTGCGCTCATCGTCTTGCCCTCGTCACACGCTGTTCAAGTTCGGTTGCGAACACCACACGCACGACACCGGCTGCCACCAACTCCTTCTGAAGCAGATCCATGGTGCTGTAGGGCGTGTTGCGATCGCCGCGGATCGAGATCACCAGCCGGCGCTCCGAATCGGCATACAGCGGCCGAACGTATTCGGAGACCTGGTCCATCGTGAAGGGAAGATCGTTCATGAAGATCTGGCCGTCTTGCTGCACCCAGATGTTCAAGATGTTCTTGGCCTTCTCATCGATCTTCTCGGTCGCCTCGGCGGCCGCCCATTCGATGTCTTGCTCTTTGTCGGTGCGAAACACCGTCGTGACCATGAAAAAAATCAGGAGCAAGAAGGCGATGTCGGCGAGCGACGAATCGGGCACCTTGTCAGATGCCGACGACTTGCGGGAGAACCCGCCACCCTTGATGGCCATCGATCAGCTCTCCAGAACCTGAAGCGAAATCTTGTCGGCGCCCGCGAGCTTGAGCGCGTCGAGCACGTCGATCATGTAGCGGTACGACGCATCGGGATGCGTCTTCACCGCCGCGATGAGATTGGGGTTTTGGGCCACATCCTGACGCCAGATGCCCTCGATGTCAGCCGGCGAAACCGTCTGAACCGACTCAGACTCCCCACGCTTCACCTCGACGAGACCCGTCGGCTGGATCAGCAAGAAGAGAATGTTCTTCGAGTTGATCTCCTGCTCTTCTGACTCTTCGGGAAGCACGATCGAGAGCCCCTTGTCCTTGGGGAACACCGTCGTGACCAGGAAGAAAATCAGCAGCAGGAAGGCGATGTCGGCCATCGATGACGAGGGGACCTCGTCACTGACCTTCGACTTCTTGTTGTTGAGAACGGCCATGCTCGAATCTCTCGCGGGGGAACCAGGGGTGGAGAAGTGCCGTGAGCGGGATCAGCCCGGTCAGGCGTTCGACTCTTCGGCGGTGATCGTCAACTTGCCCTGCTTCTGATAGTCCCAAGCAAGGTTGAGGATCCGCTGCGCGCCCGTCTCCATGTCGAGGATCAGGGTGTCGATGCGCGTGACGAAGAAGTTGTAGGCAATATTGATCGGCACCGCGACAACGAGACCCGTTGCCGTGGTGAGAAGAGCAACCTTGATTCCCCCGGCCACGAGACCAGGTTCGACGTTGCCTGCGGCCTCAATGGCGCCGAAGGCGAGAATCATGCCGGCCACGGTGCCCAAGAAGCCCATCAGAGGGGCAACGTTGGCGATCGTGGCCAGAATGACGAGCCCACGCTCGAGAAAGCCCAGCTCGATCACACCGGTCGTGGCGACCGCCTGATCAATTTCGCCCTCACGAACCGTGCCGCGCTCCATGCGGCGCAGACCAGCCAGAAGAATCGCCGCCGTCGGTCCGGGGGTGTTCGACGCGACCTCGATGGCCTCGCCAAGACGTCCGGCACGGGCAGCTTCTTCAACCTGGCTCATGACCTGCTCGGCGCCGCTGTGCGCGGTCCAGAGCGTGTACGCCTTGGCGATAATCACGCCCACGGCGATGAGGGAGCAGATCACGAGCGGGTACATCATCCATCCGCCATCGGCGAACAGGGTCAAAATGCTGTACTGGCTGTTCAAGCCGTACTCCTTGGTCCGGGCCGCATTTCAGAGCGGCGTGGGCATCCGGAAGAGTGGGACGGCGCAATGTAGAGGTCGGCAACTCGCCCTGTCAACGCGACCTCGCAAATGCGGGCATTGCCGCAGCCATTAGCGCCTCCCGACCGGTTCCTTC
>CAYVPD010000268.1:0-2822 GCA_964453545.1 uncultured Gemmatimonadaceae bacterium | reverse complement strand
CGGCGATCTGTTCGCATGCGGCCGCGCAAGGGGAGCGCATCAGTGTGCTGCAGTTCGACGCCCACGCCGATCTGCGGGCGTCGTACGAGGGCGCGCCACACAGCCACGCGTCGGCGATGGCTCGGGTGCTTGACGTGGCCGATGTGGTGGGGGTGGGCCTGCGGGCCGTCAGCATGGAAGAAATCGAGGTCGCTCGTGCCCACGACGGCGTGCACCTGATCTGGGCCGATCAGATGTGGCAGCACGACCGCTGGATGGATGAAGCCCTCGAGCGGCTGGGCAGCAAGGTCTACATCACCTTTGATGTCGACTACTTCGACCCGTCGCTGGTGCCGTCGACCGGCACGCCCGAGCCCGGGGGCGGTGACTGGTATCGCACAATGTCGTTCTTGCGCCGGGTATTTCGGGAGCGCGAAGTGATCGGCTGCGACGTAGTCGAGTTGGCACCGACGCCCGGCCTGCACGCGCCTGATTTTCTCGTGGCCAAGCTCGTCTACAAGATGCTGGGGTACCGCTTCCAGGAGCGCTTTGGAGACGGCCTCTCGAGGCGTGGCTGACGCGTCGCGTCTTTCCGATTTGGCCCATCGCTCGCCTGCGCCGGTGAGCGTGGGGCCGCTCTCGCCGGGCAGTGATTTCGCCCGCGCGGCATTGTCACGTGCGGCGGGGTCCGAGCCGGTCTCCGGCAATGCGCTGCGCCTGCAGTTCGAAGGCCCGGTGACCTTCGACCGCTGGCTCGAGGTCATCGGCGAGGCCCGGCAGTTTGTGCTGTTCGAAAACTACATCTTGCGAGACGATGTCATCGGGCGGGCGTTTCGCGACGCGCTTGTGGCCAAGGCCCGCGAGGGCGTGCCGGTTCGAGTCGTCTACGACTGGCTTGGGTGCTGGGCGACGCCGGCCCGATACTTTCGCCCGTTCAAAGAGGCGGGCGTTGAGCTTCGTGCCTTCAACCCGCCGCAGGTCAGTGATCCGCTCGGGGTCTTCCAGCGCGATCATCGCAAGCTGGTGTGTGTCGATGGGCGCATCGCATTTGTCGGCGGGTTTTGCGTGGGTCAGGAGTGGGCGGGAACCTCGACCGAGCCCCCGTGGCGCGACACCGGCGTCGAGATCCATGGGCCGGCGGCCGCCTCCGTGGCCCGGGCTTTTGGTCGCCTCTGGCAAGAGATGGGCGCGCCGCTCCCCGATGAGATGCAGCCTGATCCTGCCCTGCAAGCAGCGGCGGGTGATGTGCCCGCGTGGATCATCGAGGGTGAGCCCAATCGCAGCCGAGTCTTTCGCACCTTGAGCCTGGTTGCGGCCCACGCGACGCGACGCCTGTGGATCACCGATCCGTATTTCGTCGCTCCTCGACCGGTCGGCGAGGCGCTGGCCGCTGCGGCCCGCGCCGGGGTCGATGTGCGCGTGCTGGTACCTGCCCACAACAACTGGCCGTGGGTCGGCAGCCTGTCGCGCAGTGGCTACCGCTCGCTGCTCGAGGCCGGCGTTCGTCTCTTCGAATGGCAGGGGCCGATGATCCACGCCAAGACGTCGGTGGCCGACGGCATCTGGTGCCGTGTCGGCAGCAGCAACCTGAACGCCTACTCGCTGCTCGGAAACTGGGAGCTCGATGTCGGTGTGCTCGACGCCGATCTGGCCGGACAGCTCGAAGGACTGTTTCTCGCCGATCTGACCTCTTCAGTCGAGATCGTGCTGCCGTCGCGCCAGGTCGCTCTCCCGCCGCGCGTCCAGGGAGAGCAGCCGGTGCGCGTGACGTCGCTCGACCCGGAAGGATCGATTCCAGAGCGGCTTGGGCGCGAGTTGCGTGAGCGCGTTGACCGCACGGTCGGGCGACGCAGTCTCTCCGGGGCGATTTCGGGCAGCGCAAGCGCGGGTTGGAGCGTGGCCGACCTGGTTCGGGCCGGCACGGTCTTTGGCGACTCTCTGGCGGGCCGCCGTCGGTTGGGCCGTGAAGATCGGGCGGTACTCGGCACCGTGTCGGCCGGAGCTCTGGTGCTGGCCCTCATTCTGGTGTTCATTCCTGCGATCGCGGGCTGGACACTCGCGGTGGTTCTCGGCTGGATCGGCATCACCGGTTCCGTTCGAGCCTGGCTCGCACGGCGGCGGGCCCAGCGCGAAGATGACTGGACTTCAGAGGTCGACGCATGAATGAATCGCTCGGCATTGCGGTGGCGTTAACGGCAGGCGTGCTGTCGTTTCTCTCGCCGTGCGTGCTGCCGCTGGTGCCCAGCTACCTCAGTTTCGTCACCGGCATGACCGTCGACGACCTGCAAGACAATCGCGCAGAGCGACATGTGCTCCTGCACGCGGTGCTCTTCGTCGCTGGGTTCAGCGCGGTCTTTCTCGTGCTTGGCGCAAGCGCGTCGTTTCTCGGGGCTTTCTTTCGCGCGTGGGAGGTGTGGATTGCGCGCATCGGAGGGCTGATCATCGTGATGCTCGGCCTGCACCTGACCGGGGTGCTGCGCATCGTGCCCCTGCTGCGCGAGCGGCGGCTGCATCTCGCTGACAAGCCGGCTGGGCATCTGGGCACCCTGGCGGTGGGCGCCGCATTTGGGGCGGGGTGGACGCCCTGCATTGGCCCGGTGCTCGGCGCGATTCTGACGCTGGCCGGCACCAGCGAGACCGTCTGGAGCGGCATGGGATTGCTGGCCGCCTATTCGGCCGGTCTTGCCATTCCCTTTTTGCTCGCGGCACTCGCGCTCGACCGTTTTCTGGTCGCCTTCACGCGGGTGCGGCGCTTTATTCCCGTGCTCGAAAAGGGCAGCGGAGTGCTGCTTGTGCTGCTCGGCATCTTGCTCATGACCGGCACGTTTACCGTCTTGACCGGC
>CAYVPD010000267.1:0-2831 GCA_964453545.1 uncultured Gemmatimonadaceae bacterium | reverse complement strand
AGGCAACCGACGGCAGTGTCGTGGCCGCAACCGCCTCGACGCGGATCAGGCTGGTACCTTCATGAATCGACACGACCAGGTTGCCAGTGAACGATCCGAGGCGCAGTCCACGCCAGGTGACCGACGCTCTGCGGCCCTCGCGCTCGACATGACACGCTTCGAGTGCATATGCCACCGACGAGCGCTGGATCTCGTCGGTTGAACGGGGCAGCCCCGGCTGGCCAGCCACGCCTTCGGTGGGCGGAGGATTGCGTGCGAAGCGGCCTCCGCCGGGTTCGCTCAAATCGAGTGGGGCATCCCAAAAGACATCCCATTTGTAGCGATCGACCACCTCTTGGGTCAGTTCGACGCCCAGTTCGCGCAGGGGCACCAACTGCTGATTGCTGATGCGGCGAAAGCCCTCGATGATGTGGTACTCAAACGCGGCATCACGAGCCAGCGTTGCCCATGCACCGTCGCCATCGCGCACGGCGAGCTCACGCACGATCGGTTGCCCCTCGGCGACGTCGAAGCGCATGCGAACGCGATCGTTGCCGGTGCCGGCCCACTCGAACTCAAGCAGGGGTGAGGTCGCGGAGTCATCAGCGCCACGGGCGGACGCCATGAGTCCCGGCGAGGTGAGAAAGCTGCCGAGATCACACGTAACGGCCGCAGCCGCATTTGGCGCTGGCCTCTGCGCTGATATGGCGGCAGACGGTGCCAAAAGGGCGATCAGCGCTGCAGCGAGGCCCACCCCGATGCGGGCCTTGCGCTTCGACCTCAGCTCAGGGTGATGCGAAGGGCGATGAGCAGGGTGATGCACGGGGCTCAGGCAGTTCAGATCGCTGCGGCAGCTCATGGGGCTCCAGTTCCAGCGTGAATGAGGGCAGGAGGGGTCGAGACAGGCGGCTACAGATGCGCTGCAGAGTAGGGTGCTGCGCTCAGCCCGCACAAGCGGGATCGACGCGGCGGATCGTTCTCGGTTGCTATACATAGAATTTCTATGTATAGTAGCTCAAGGTATTTGGTTATGGCCCCCAAATTCTGGCTTGATGCCGACCTCTCATGACGATCAACAAAGACTTGGTTGCCGCTTCATCGACGCCGCTGGTGCTCGCGATTCTTGCCGAGGGCGACAGCTACGGCTACGCCATCTTGCAGCGAGTGCGAGAGCTGTCGGGCGGAGCACTGGAATGGACCGACGGCATGCTCTACCCGGTGCTGCACCGCCTCGAGCGCGGGGGGCTGATCTCGTCACGATGGGAGAAGGCCGAATCGGGTCGTCGGCGCAAGTACTACAGCGTCACCGCTGAGGGCCGCCGACAGTTGGCCGAAGAACACCGCCAGTGGGAGTCCGTCGATGCGGCGTTGCGCCGTGTTTGGACGGGGGTCTCCCAGCGCATCAGCATGTCCGGGAACCCGGACTTCATCATTCAGCCGGGCTGACCCCGTGAACACGCCTATCTCGTATTCAGACATTGAGCTGCTCGATCGACACATCGCGTCGTGGCGAGCCTTTCTCGGCCGCAGTCGCACGGTGACGCCCGCCGACGTAGACGAGCTCGAAGACCACCTGCGCGAGCAGGTCGACACTTTGGTCGATTCAGGGCTCTCTATCGATGAGGCCTTCTTGGTAGCGGTGCGCCGCATGGGCGCAATCGACGCTTTGACGCATGAGTTTGCGTAGGAGCACTCCGAGCGCATGTGGAAGCAGCTGGTGGTCGAGGGAGATGGCAACTTGTCGGGGTCGCGGGGGGTCGCAGGCCCACGTTCTCTGCGTACGGCATTGGGCCTCGCCGTGGCCGCGGGCATCGCTGTGAAGCTGCCGTCGTTTTTTGGCGTGACGCTCGATACAGGCTTCTTCTATCCGCTGTACATGAGCTTCTTCGTGTTCCCGTTCATTGCAGCCTACTTCGCCTGGGAGCGTCCGCTCGCCCCCAAGGCCACTGGTGTGTTGGCCGGCGTTTTTGCAGCGGTGGCTCTCGTCGTGAACCTGCTCCCGTTTCCTGCTGCCGACGCCACCGGCGTGGCGGCCGATGCACGAATACTCACCGTGCTGCACTTGCCTGTAGCCCTCTGGTTTGTCGTCGGTGTCGCCTATCTGGGAGGGCGCTGGATGGGCAACGAGCGACGCATGGACTTCGTGCGCTTCACGGGTGAGTTGCTCATCTACTACGTGCTGATCGCCCTTGGTGGATGGGTGACCATCGGGCTTGGTTTCGTGCTTTTCGAAGCCATCGGCATCGACATCGAGCCTTTTCTCGAGCAGTGGGTGCTCTGCGGCGTCGTCGGTGCAACGCTGGTCGCCACGTGGCTGGTTGAGGCCAAGCAGAGCGTCATCGAAAACATGGCGCCTGTGCTCGCCCGCATCTTCATACCGATCCTCACTCTGGTGTTGTTTGCCTTCATTGTGACACTGGTGGTGACTGGGCGCGTGACGCAGATCGAGCGCGACCTGCTGTTTGCCATGGACCTCGTGCTGATTGTCGTCTTTGGCCTGTTGCTGTACTCGATCTCGGCACGCGATTCACTCGAGCCACCCGATCTCTTCGACGGATTGCGCCTCGCCTTGGTTGGTGTCGCGCTTTTGGTCGATGCTCTGGCCCTTTGGTCGATCGTGGCACGCATCGGCGAGTTCGGCTTCACTCCCAACCGCATGGCGGCACTCGGCCTGAATCTCGTGCTGCTCGGCAATTTGGCCGGTGCGTCGTTGCTTCAGTGGCGCTTTGTGAGGGGGGCTGTGCCCATGCAGCGACTGTGGGAATGGCAGATGCGCTACCTGTACGTGCTCGCGGGTTGGACTGCCGTCGTGGCACTGGGATTCCCATTGCTGTTCCGGGGCTGATGGAAGC
>CAYVPD010000266.1:0-2832 GCA_964453545.1 uncultured Gemmatimonadaceae bacterium | reverse complement strand
CCTTGCCGCCCGTTAAATGTCATGCCCAAGTCTCAGCAATTCAGCGTCAGCCCCATCGAAATGGTGCACCATCGGCTACCGCTTCAGATCGGCATTTTTCTTGTCCTGACAGGCCTCCTGGGCCTGAGCGCCTGTGCCCCTGACGAGGCGCCCAGCCGCGCTGACGGTGTTGCGGAGCTTCAGCTCGAGCCGGTCGATGTGCCTGCGGTAGGCAGCTCAGGAGAGCCGTATCTGTCCCTTGCGGGAGACAAGGTGCTGTTCAGCTGGCTGGACTCTGAGGGGTCTCAGACCAGGCTCCAGGTGGCTGAGGTGACGTCATCAGGAATCGTTGGGGTGACTTCGGCCGGCGGTGGCGATGACCTCTTCGTGAATTGGGCCGATGTGCCCGCCACGGTCCAGACGGGGTCCGGCTACCGGCTGGCGCATCTACTGCGCCGAGGTGGTCGGGGCACCTACGACTACGCCATTGAGCTCATGGGCTCGGCCGATGGTGGTGAGAGCTGGCAACCGCTCGATGTTGTGCACGACGACGCGACGCCTACGGAGCACGGATTCGTCAGTATCACGGCCGATGACCGAGATGGGGCGGCCGTGCTGTGGCTCGACGGACGACGCCACGTCGACGGCCCCGAAGGCCCGGCCACTGGTGAGATGACGCTGCGTTGGCGCCCTTTTGCGCCCGAGTCCGGGTTGGGCGAGACCCAGATCGTCGACGAGCGGGTCTGCGACTGTTGCCAGACGGGCATGGTACGCACAACGGACGCGTGGGTGGCTGTCTATCGAGACCGATCTCCCGACGAGGTGCGCGACATTCACTGGGCTCGGCGGGCCGATCGAGACGGCCAGTGGCAGCTTCAGGGCGCTGTGGCCGAAGACGGATGGGTGATCGCAGGGTGCCCTGTGAATGGTCCCGCGTTGGCCGCGCGGGGCGATACTGTAGCGGTGGCCTGGTTCTCAGCCCCCAATGACGAGCCGAGGGTGCGGTTTGCTCTTTCTGTCGATGGCGCACAGAGCTTCGAGAGCGCCACGCGCCTCGATGCAGGCGATCCGATCGGTCGGGTCGATCTGACCTTTGATGATCAGGGCGCGGTGCATGCCCTTTGGATTGAGCAGCTTGATGACGCAGCTGCCTTGGTTTTGCGCTCGTTTCGTGGGGATGCCTGGTCGCCTGCCCAGCGACTGGTCGATATCGACGGGGGTCGTGCCTCAGGATTTCCGCGCATTGCACAGGCTCCATGGGGTGAGTTGCTCGTGGCTTGGACAGAGACGCACAGTGACGGTTCTACGCAGGTGCGTCTTGCTCGTCTGGTCGAGGGTACTTCGTGAGGCGTTCGGACCGTTGGCGTCTGCGTCTCACGCGTACGTCGTGGATCGCCGTTATGTGGGCCCTGACGGGTGTGGCGCCGGCCTGCCATTCTCAGCCTGAAGGCGAGAGCGCGCGTCGTGCTGAGGTCGGTGGGCGGCTTCCGGAGTGGCGTGGCGCATTGCTTTCGGGTGACTCGATTGCGATCGACGACCTCGGTACCCCGGTCGTGGTCAATCTCTGGGCCACATGGTGCCCACCGTGCCGTGACGAGATGCCGTTTCTGCAAGAACTGCACGAACGCTATGGCGGCGAAGGTCTGCGGATCGTGGGCATCAGCAGCGACGGGCCACGAGACCTCGATGCGGTGCGTCGCTTTGTTGCGGAGGCCGGGTTGGAGTTTGACATCGCCCTCGATCCAGGCGGCGCCACCCTGGACTTGTTCCGCGTTTTTGGGCTGCCCGCGACCTATGTGGCCGACGCCAACGGGCAGATCGTGCTCCTGCGACGTGGGCCGGTTTCGGCAAGTGACGCCGAGCTACTGACGACGATCGAATCTTTGCTTGCATCGTGACATGAACCGAATCGACCTAAAGACGGTGGAGACCCCGGTGGCCGTGGTTGACCGGGCGCGCATGGAGGCCAACGCGCAGCGGGTGGTCGACTATTGCCGGCAACACGGCCTGACGTGGCGCCCGCACATCAAGACGCACAAGTCACGCGCAGTGGCCCGGCGTCAGCTTGAGCTCGGCGCTGCGGGGCTGACGGTTGCGACGCCGCGCGAAGCCGAGGTCATGGCCGAGGTGAGTTCTGACCTGCTTCTGGCGTATCCGCCTGTGGGCGAAGCTCGGCTCGAGCGTGTGCTGGGCCTGCCGCGTCACGTTGACCTGAAGTTTGCGCTCGACTCTGACGACGTGCTGGGCCCGCTTGCGGCTGCGGCACGTCAGCGAGGGCGTGAGGTGGGCGTACTGGTCGAAGTCGATGTCGGGCTGCGCCGAGTCGGGGTTCAAGGGCACGACCGGGCCGTAGCGCTTGCGGAACAGGTCGCCCGGGCCGAAGGGGTGTCCTACCGGGGCATTCTGTTCTATGCAGGCCATGTACGAGAACCGGGGCCTGAGGCCGACGAAGCGTTTGCAAAGCTGGCGAGTGATCTCGACGAGTTGCATCAAGCCCTGAGCGCGGTCGGACTGAGGCCCTCGGTGGTGAGCGGGGGCACGACCCCCACCCTGTGGCGCAGTCACGAGCTGCCCCACCTGACCGAGATCCGTCCAGGCACCTGTATTTTCAATGACCGAGATGCCCTGAACGTGGGTGCCGCCGACCGAGAGGGCCTGGCCTACACGGTGCTGGCCACGGTGGTGAGCACATCGGTGGAGGGGCGCGCGGCCGTCGATGCCGGCTCCAAGGCACTTGCTAAAGAGCCTCGGGGCGGCGCCGGCACCTTCGGCTTCCTACTTGACCACCCTGAGGTCGACGTGGTGTCACTTTCCGAGGAGCACGGCATGCTCGACGTGTCGGCGACCACGTGG
>CAYVPD010000265.1:0-2860 GCA_964453545.1 uncultured Gemmatimonadaceae bacterium | reverse complement strand
CTGCGCAACCTGCAAGATGAGGTGCGCCAACTGTCCGCGCGTCAGGACTCCCTTCTGATCGAGTTGCGCAACCAGAGTCTGGCCACGCAAGACACCCTGCGCACCACATCGAGCCAACTGTTCGACATTCGCGGGCAAGTGGTCCAGCTGCTGCGCGAGGTGCGCGACGATCAGATGCGCACCGCCGAGTTGCTGCGCGAAAACCAGCGGGCGATCGCCGGCATTCGCGATCAGCTCGCCAGCCAGCGGCGTTCCGTGGTTTCGCAACCTGGCGCAGAGGGTGACGCACCCGTGGTTTCGCCTGACGGTACTGCGGTGGCCCCAGCGGTGACGCCCGGGTCGTCGGGCGGTGACCCGGTGTCTCTGTACAATGCGGCGATCGAGCAGTACCAGCGACAGGCCTACACGGCGGCGCGGGCTGGGTTCGAGCTCTTCTTGGAGAGCTATCCCGGCGATGCCGACCTTGCACCTTGGGCGATTTTCTATCTCGCAGAGACGGTGGTCCAGCAAGACGACCGGGAGTGGGCTGTCTCGCTCTACAGCGAGATTCCGGAGCGCTTTCCGGTCTCTGAGGCCGTGCCGCAGGCTCTGTACCGACTTGGCCTGACGCTGATCGAACTTGATCGGGTCGACGAGGCGCGTGAGGCGCTCCAACGGGTGGCCAACACGTGGCCCGACAGTGATGCGGGCGCACTGGCCCGGGCTCGCCTCAGCGAGCTCAGCGGCGCGCTGCTCTAAGCAGCGGCAGACTGCCTTATGCGTTGTCCCGAGTGTGACGCCACCGAGAATCGCGTCGTCGACACCCGCACCTCGAGAGGGGGGCGAGCCGTTCGGCGGCGTAGAGAGTGCTCCGTTTGTGCCACGCGCTTCACCACCTACGAGTACGTCGAAGAGCGTCCGATTCAGGTGTTGAAGAGAGACGGAAGCACCGAAGAATTCGATCGTGCGAAGCTGGCCCGCTCGTTGCAAATCGCTTGTGCAAAGCGGCCCGTGTCGGCTTCTGTGGTTGAGGCAATTGTCGACTCGATCGAAGATGAATTATCCCGCAATGCGGGCGTGGAGGTCTCGTCTGACTCGATTGGTGAACAGGTCATGGACGCGCTGAATCCGCTCGACCGTGTGGCCTACGTGCGGTATGCGTCGGTCTACCGGAACTTCCAGGACGTCGGCGAATTTCAGGAATTCGTCGACGAACTCAACATGCGTCAGCAGCGTGAGCTCCAGACCCGAAATCAGGTCGAGCTGCCGCTGCCCTGATCAGGGAGACTCCGTTGCTCGCAGGCCGGGCACGCAATGTGCGGGGAGAGATGCCGTTTCTGGAGCATCTCGAAGAACTCCGGTGGCGTATCTTCAAGGCACTTGGCGCGCTCGTCGCCGGTGCGCTTATCGGGTTCATGCTCGTGCAACGCTTCAAGGTGTTGGACCTGATCATCGCGCCGGTGCTTCCGTACCTGCCCGACGGTCGGCTGGCCTATTTCAGCCCGGTCACGCCGTTTTTCTTCATTCTCAAGCTGTCCCTGCTGATCGGGCTGATTTTAGCGTTTCCGATTGTGCTCTATCAGCTGTGGGCATTTCTCTCGCCGGCGCTGGAAAAGCGCGAACGCCGGGTCATTGTCCCGGCGCTCTACGGAGGCCTCGTACTCTTCGCCGGCGGGGTCTTGATGGCCTACGAAGTCGCCCTGCCGGTCAGCATGCGCTTCTTCACCGGTATTCAGTCGGAGTTTCTGCAGGCCGTTCTCGGGGCTGACGAATACCTTGCGTTTGCAGTCCGACTTCTGGTCGCTTTCGGGATCATTTTCGAGCTTCCGGTTGTTATTCTCATCCTGTCAGCCCTGGGGCTGGTCACGCCGCGCTTTCTGCGAGAAAAGCGTCGCCATGCGATCGTGATCAGCACGATCGTGGCCTCGCTGCTCAGCCCCGGCGATGTGATCGTGGTCACGGCGCTGATGATGATTCCGCTGTTTCTGCTCTATGAATTGGGCATCTGGCTTTCGGTTTTGGTGACCCGAGACCGCACCGATGAACAAGCTGACGACGACAATCCGTTTTCGCTGCTGCCTGCGCGCGAGCCTCCCGAGGGGGCGGTAGACCGTGAGAACTGAGCGACGACCGATCGCTGACGTGTGCGGCGCTGTGCGCGGCATGCGTTCGGGGGCGCTGGCGCTGATGGTCATGGCGGCGTCGGCGATGAGCCTCGCAGCCCAGCAGAGCGCGGGGGGAGCTGCAGCGATGCCTGATTCGCTGGTGGCCGACACGGTCGCCGTCGACTCAACGCTTCTTCGTCTGCGTGAGCGTCTCCGGCTGCTCGATCGGGCACCCGGCGCCGACTCGGCTGCTGCGGCTGCACGCGCTGACTCGCTCGAAAACATGGAAGGGGCGATCTCAGGCCGCCCAGGCGCGCGCTCGCTTGGCGCTCGTCTGCCTCGGGAGCTACCTGAAGGTGCTGATCTCTACACGCGGCTAGGCGCTCTCGAGGGGTACGCGACGACCGAGTTTTCAGGGCGAGAGGCCGAGTACGTCGCCGACGAACAGAGGCTCTACCTTTACGGTGACTCGACGACACAAGCACGAGTGTTTCGTGAGGGCGAAGAGCTCCGTGCTGATTCGGTGATCGAATTTGATGAGGCCAAGCGCCGTCTCGAGGCCAGGGGAAATCCGGTCTTTGCCCCATCCGACGGCGATGAAGTGCGGGCCGAGGTGCTGTTCTACAATCTCGATGACGAAGTTGGCGCCGCCCTGGGTGCACGCAGTCAGTGGGACGAGGGTGCCACCTGGATCGTGACGGGAGATCTGCCCGAGATTCGGCCTGAGCTCGCCTACGGCCATGATACGAGGTTTACCTCGTGTGAGCTGGACGAGC
>CAYVPD010000264.1:0-2868 GCA_964453545.1 uncultured Gemmatimonadaceae bacterium | reverse complement strand
ACCTCGGATTCCGAGAGATCGGAGTCACCTGAGTCACCTTCTTTGGCCGCAAGTTCAGCCGCGCGCCGCATCACTTCGTCAAACTGGCGCCGTGACAGTTGCCGACCGGAATTCGAGGGAGAGGTCATGAAAGGTGGTAACCGTGAACCCGGAGTCGAGGTTCCCCCGCCCGTGGGCGGGCCGAACCGGCGTTCAGCGGCGCTGGGCGACCTCTACGATGCCCTGACTCGCCTCGGCGTTGCCCTCGACCCGGTAGCTGTAGACGCCGATGGGTGCGTCTGAGAAGTCAACAACCCAGCGGCGATCGGCTTCGAGCAGGGGCGGCCCGCGAAAATGATCGGCGGCCCGCAGCCAGTTGAGTTGGTCGTCACCCAGCCCCGCCGAGTCGAACTCCACGAGATAAAGAAACCCGTCCAGCGTGGTGAACGAGACATGGTCACCAGGCGCGATGCGCACGCTGTCGGGGCTGGCTTCGATGGCACCCTGAGACGAGCGTAGAGCCACGACATGCACGGCGTCGCGCTCATCAAGCCCGAGGGAATCGCGAAGAACCGTATCGGGCTGCAGCTGCTCAGGCACACGGTTGCAGGCGCCCACCGTCAGCACGAGAAGCGTGACCGATGCCGGCCGCACCACAGTCAGCATGTCGGACGCCAGGAACGAGGCGAGACTTGGCACTACGTTCGTGCCTGTGTCCCGCACTCGACGCAGTAATGCCACCCTGGTTCCAGCGATGCGTGGCAACCGGAGCAAGGCACGAGCAACACGCTTCGACCACAGAACGGGCAGTACTTCACCCCCTCGCGC
This sequence comes from uncultured Gemmatimonadaceae bacterium, assembly GCA_964453545.1. Lineage (GTDB taxonomy): Bacteria > Gemmatimonadota > Gemmatimonadetes > Longimicrobiales > Gaopeijiaceae > Gaopeijia. Next base: position 2,061 of record CAYVPD010000264.1, on the reverse strand, counting down.
GGCGGAAGCTCACCTCTGCACCACGCACAACTGCGTGTGCTGCTGGCCTCTGGGGTCGTAGCGACCGCGACCGGCGCTTCTCTCGCTGGCGTCTCTTCTTTGACGGGCGCCTCTGCAATGTCAAGGGTGAAGAGTTGAGCCTGATGGCCCACGCCTGCTCCGGGGCTTGCCTCGTCTGCCAGATCTGCCTCCGCCACCAAAGCCACCTCGCTCGCTGCGGTCTGCGCGGCTCCCGCCGGCACCACCGACGGCTGTGCCAGCCGAACATCAACCGCCGCAAACTGCCGAATCACGGCCCCGTTGGGGTTGGCCTCGTCCAGCTCGTCGAGCAGATCGGCCCGCGCATCGTCAGACTCGAGCTCAACAAAGCCGCCTTCTCCGGCAAGCAACCGCAGCAGCACATGCTCGTAATCGCCATTCATCGTCACGCCCAGCAGGTCGCGGTGCGTACGATAGGGAATCAGATCCTGGTAGATCTCAGAGACCGTGAACGGGCGCTCCAAAGCATCACTACCCCGGGAACGCAGCGCATCAACTAGCGCATTGTACATGCGCTCAATGGCCTCTTCAGACCGAACGAACGCGCCCATCAGCTCTCCTGAGAATCTTCAAGGCGAAGCATGCCCGCCTCGCACGCAGACCGTACAAATCGCTCCGGGTCATGGAATGAAACCTCGACCCCACTGCGCTCATGCCAGGCCTCGGCCATGCGCCGCATAAAGGCGACCAGGCCTTCGTGTTGGAAGCCGGCCTCATCTCGCATCTGTACCACGATCGCCATCCACGTGCCGCGCACCACCGTACCATTTACAAGCCGCACCGTGTGCACCTCATCGCCGTCGGCCGTCGCAAGACCGACATCGAAGAGCTCGAGCTGCCTCGGATCGAAGGGCTCCTGAGCACCAAACTCCTCGCGGGCGCGCGCCTCCATTTCGATCTCGGACAGCAGCTGGTCGATCGCATCTTCGGGCGTCTCGAGTTCTGCCAATCGCTGGGTCCAAGGGCGCAGCCGGGCATCGCTCTCATCAATGCGCCACAGCGCCTGATTCAGTTCGATGACGCGCCAGACACCCAGAGGGTCCCAGTACTCGGCAGGCGGCACACGCTCGAACTCTCGCAGGGCGCCATCCCAATCCCCTCGATCGTACAGCAGATGCCCCAGATAGACGCGGGCCTCGTGCAGCTCGGCGTCGAGACGCAGGGCATGGCGAAGCTGACGCGCCGCACCGATGGGGTCGTTCAAGCGGTGCAGCGCGTAGCCCAGCGCAGCAGCGGCCTCGGCATTTTCAGGCCGGGTCGTCGCGAGACGCGCGAACACGTCACGGGCGTGGCCGAAGAGCTCCTCGCGATAGAGCGCACGGCCCATGGTCAACATCAGTTCGATGTCGTCATCGAAGCCGAGATCCTGAACCTCGCGAAACCAGGCCAAGGCCCGTGTGTGCTCACCAAAACGCAGCAGGGTTTCGCCCATGCCCACCATTGCATCTTCGTTGCTCGGATCAACCACGAGGGCCTTTTCAAACGCCTGCCGGGCCCACGCGTATTCTTCGCCGGCGAGGCGGGCGTAGCCGAGACCGACGCAGAGTTCGACCGCTTCGGGGAAACGCAAAAGGCCCTCTTTGAGCATCTCGAGGGCCCCGTCGTAGTCGCCGCGGTTGTAGAGCAGGTTGGCCTGCTCGTCGTATTCTTCTGAGCTCAGAAAATGATCTGGCATGCGCATCGACTCCTTGGCGTGCAGAGAGGGAAAGGAGGTCTGAATCGGAATGTAATGGGGCACCGGGTCAGTCAGCCAGTTGTCGGCAACGTCTACCCTCGTCCGTGCAGAGATCGTGACAGATGCGAGACCTGAGCGTCATCCGTCAGGGTATTTTTCCCGGGCCAGCGCGATCTTTTCGAGCACGTCTTCAACGCGCACACGTCGCATGCCGTCGCGGTATTCTGGGGTGATGCCATAGGCCTCGCCGGCAAACGCGGCGTAGCCGTCGACGACGAGATCCTGATACCGGCGCCACGGCCCCGTGCGCTTGGGGTTGGTGTAGCCGTAGAGGCCAATCACCGGTG
>CAYVPD010000263.1:0-2874 GCA_964453545.1 uncultured Gemmatimonadaceae bacterium | reverse complement strand
AACCTGCGACATCTACGATGTGAACGTAGCGCTCTACCAGCTGAGCTAAGCGACCGACACAAAGGCCGCGCAGCATCGGCATGCGACACGCGCGGCCTTCAATACCCCCACGGGGACTCGAACCCCGGTCTTCGCGCTGAGAACGCGATATCCTAGGCCACTAGACGATGGGGGCCTGAACCTTCGCTGTTTTGCGAAGGACCCTCAATTTATCTTTGAGCGTTGTGCTGTCAACGCCGGCAGCGCCAGACCTGAATCACATGACTGAACTCCACTTCTCTTCTGACCTGCCATGAAGCTTTCTGACTCTGCTATCGACGCCTGGCTCGCTATCCACGACCGGTGGAGCCGCAAAGGAGACCAGATCGAGTGCTCGTTCGTGTTTCCGACGTTTGCAGCCGGCATTGCGTTTGTGCAGCGGGTCGCTGTAATGGCCGATGAGGCCGATCATCACCCCGACATCGACATTCGCTACACCCGCATCAACATCGCTCTGTCGACGCATGATGCGGGTGGCCTCACCCAGCGCGACACCGACCTCGCAGAGCAGATCGAGGCAACCGCGGGCTGATTCGGCGGGGCAGAAGCGGTCCGGCCGGAGTCACTCAGCTGGAGCGGCGCTCAGCTCGGTCCGGACGGCGTGCAGGACCGCATCGACGGCCGCCGCTTCTTGGGCTTCAGTCAGCACGGCAGGGGGCGAAAACTCGATCACGGAGCCCACATCACCTGCAGGCAGCACCAGCACACCCTCGGCCAAAACGGCCTCGGCGACCCGCGCCCCGGCGCCAGCCATGGGCTCCCCGTCAGAACTAAAGAGCTCGAGGCCTACCAGAAGTCCAAGCCCCCGCAATCCGATGCGCGGTTCGTCGCCAATCGCCGTGCAGAGGCGTTGCATCAGGCGCTGTCCAACGGCTTCGGCCTGCTCAACAAGCCCCTCTTCGATCTGCGCCAGCATGGCCGAGCCTGCGGCACACGCCAGCGGGTGGCCCAAGAACGTCGAGGTGTGAAGGGCTTCCCCGCTCGAGAGCGGCCAAGCCGCCTCCATGACCGCACGAGGGGCGACGCAGGCACTGATCGGCAAACCTCCTCCGAGCACCTTGCCGAGGCAGATCACGTGCGGCTCGAGCCCGACGCGGGGTGAAGCCACAACTGCCCCGCATCGCCCCATGCCCGTGTAAATCTCGTCAGCGATCAACACCAAGTTGTGATCGCGCACCCGCTCCATGAGCGCCTCGGCAAATTCGGTCGGCAAGACGTACACCCCACCGCGCGCCTGCACCGGCTCGATCAAAACCGTGCCAATCGCATGGCCATCGACTCCCTCGTACAGGGCGCGATCGATCCCAGCCAAGACGGCCTCGGGAGTTCGCCTCGCAGCATCGAAACCGCGCGGGCTCGTTTCGGGGAAGGGTACTCGCGCTACTCCGGCAAAAAGCCGCGATTCAAAGGGTGCACGAAATTCACTGCGGCCCGTCGCCGCCAAAGACCCGAGCGTCAGCCCGTGATATCCGCGTTCAAAGGCCAGCACGCCGGGGCGAGCTGACGCCAGTTGCGCTGTCTTGAGCGCGGCCTCGACCGCCTCACTTCCTGAACTGCCGAGGATCGTCTGCGGCTCACTCCACCCGAGCGCGGGCGCCACGACCCGCGCGAGCCCTTCGAGCAATTCGACCTTGGCCTCGGGTGGGTGCACATCGCCCATGCCGTGTACCAGCCGGTCGGCTTGAGCGCGAAGGGCGGCATCGACCCGCGCATTGCGATGCCCGGCCAGCGCCACACCAAATGCTGCCGTGAGGTCGACGTACACGTTGCCGTCAGCGTCACGCACATTGGCCCCCGCCGCCTCTCGCCAAAAAACCGGAAAGTCGGGCGAGAGAAATGTGACGTTGCGCGATTCTACGGCCCTCAGGCGCTCGGCCAGTTGCAAAGACGCCGGCCCGGGAGGCCGCATTTTGATGGAGGGCAGCTGCGCGCCGAACTCACCCGCCGTGCCGCTGCGGCTCATCTCCAAGTCAGCCGTTGTCGAGCAGCGTTTCGTCGGCAATCATGCCCATCGCGTGATAGCCCATGTCGACGTGCAGCGTCTCGCCGGTCACAGCTGCTGCCAGCGGAGAGCAGAGCCATGCGGCGGCGTTGCCGACGTCGTCAGCACTGTTGCAGGCCGGCAACGCTGCGTTTTCGGCGTAATAATCGACCATGCGCGAGATCGTCCCGATCGCCTTTGCGGCGCGCGATACGAGGGGCCCGGCACTGATCGTATTGACCCTGATCCCGAACCGACGACCGGCTTCATACGCAAGCGTGCGCGTGTCTCCCTCAAGCGCGGCCTTGGCCGAACTCATGCCCCCACCGTATCCCGGAATGGCTCGCTCGGCTGCCAGATAGCTCAGCGAAACCACCGCGCCTCCCGGATTCATGAGCGGGCCGAAGTGCTGGACCATGCTCACCAGCGAATAGGCGCTCGCCGAGAGGGCGGCCAGATACCCGGCGCGCGATGTATCGATCAACTGTTTCTGCACCTCGGGGCCATTGGCCAACGAGTGCACCAACACATCGAGTGACCCCTCTCCGAAGTCGCGCTTCCAAGCCTCGGCAACCTCGGTAATCGTGTAGCCGGTCAGCTCACGATACCGCTTGTCTTCGGCGATCTCGGCCGGCACGTCGTCGGGACGGTCGAAGACCGCGTCGAGCGGATAGATCTTCTCGATGTCCCACGTACCCCCGCCAGGTAGTGAAAAATCGAGCTTTCCGCGCTCGCGCAATTTCGAAAAGATGCCGAGCACTGGAGGCCACGTACCCACACTGACCTTCGCACCGGCTGCTGCGAGGGCACGGGCGATGGCCCAGCCATAGCCGTTGTCGTCAGCCACACCCGCC
>CAYVPD010000262.1:0-2880 GCA_964453545.1 uncultured Gemmatimonadaceae bacterium | reverse complement strand
GGTACGCGTCGTCAGCGTTCCGGCTGGCTTGTGAAAGACGATCCACCGCTCCGTGCTCGTGCCCACTCGGCGCCCGTCAACTTCGACCTGCTGCGCGTCGTGCGGCACCTGCGTGCCCAGTTCGGTGACGACGACACCGTCGACCCTCACGCGGCCCTGCAGGATCAAGCGCTCCGCTTCGCGGCGCGAGGCTACGCCCGCACGAGACAAGAACTTCTGGAGCCGCATGGGCCCCGTCGCATCACCCTCGCTCAAGACGCACTCCCGGCATCCCCAGTCACAGCTTTCCGGGCCTCCTGGACACCCAACACCTCGTCGAGCGACAACTGGTTCGGGTCCACGAAGGCCGTGGCGTCGTCATCGCTCTCGCCCAGCGGCGGATTGTCACGCAGTACGACGGGCAAGTCTTCGGGACGCGGCAGATCGTCGAGCGAGGCAAACCCGAAGTGCTCCAAGAAGCGAGAGGTCGTGCCGTACAAAAGCGGGCGGCCCAGCCCCTCGCCGCGACCGACCACATCGATCAGACCGCGATCCTGCAGCGACCGCACCACGCCCGATGACCCGACGCCCCTGATGTACTCGACCTCAACCCGGCCGATGGGCTGCCGGTAGGCAATGATCGCAAGGGTCTCCAGCGCCGGCCCCGAGAGGCGTGACGGCCGCGGGATCGTGTCAAACCGCTCCAGATACGGTGCGAACTCGGCGCGGGTCAGCAGCTGCCAGCCCTCGGCGACCTCGACCAGCTCAAACGCGCGCTCCGATTCGTCATACGCCCGCTGCAGCTCAGCGAGCGCCAACTCGACCCGGTCTTCGTCGAGAGACTCGTCGGCACGCGCGATCTCATCGGCCTTCAGAGGCGCATCGCTAGCAAAGAGAATGGCTTCGACGATCTGGCTGGCGTTCATGCAGAGACCTCCGACTCGATCTCGTCAGGTTCTTCGTCACGGCGGTAGAGCCACAATTCCGAGAAATGTGCGACCTGGCGCATGTACATCGATCTGCGGCGCGTCAGTTCAAGCGACGCAAGCAGGGTCATGACGCCGTGCATGCGGGCCTCAGGGCGGTCGAGCTCGCGCAGCAGCTTCGAAAACTCGATGCGTTCATGGGCCTGCAGCGTCTCCAGAATCAGCTTGACCTTGTCTTGCATGGCCACGGCCCGCAGGGTAACCCGATGCCCTCGATCTGACGTCACGGGCAGCTCCACACGCAGCGCCGCCTCCAAGACCTCATCCCACGTTGTCTCGAGCTCGGCCTCAGCCAGCGGAGCCCGGGGCCGCGGAGGCACCCACCCTTTGGAAAACCTGCGGGCGCGCTCGGTCTCGGCCACGGACATGCGATCGGTAATCTCGCGAATCTGCTCATATTCGAGCAGCCGACGCACCAGCTCGGCGCGCGGATCTTCGTCTTCTTCATCTCCATGGCGGGGCAGCAGCATCTGCGCCTTGATGCGCACGAGACTCGCGGCCATCTCCAGAAATTCCCCGGCATGATCGAGCTGGCCGGGCCCGATCCCCTTCACCGTCTGGAGAAACTGCTCGGTGATGGTCGCGATCGGAATGTCGAAAATGTCGATGTCCTGCGTGCGAATCAGGTGCAGCAGCAAGTCGAGCGGCCCCTGGAAGCGCTCGATATCGATATCGAGCATGCCCTCACGAGCCGTGAACAGGCTCGTCTCTCGCCCCATGCGCCTCACTGCCACAGGCGCAACCATGCAACGCCAATGCCCATAACCCACTCAGCCGGCCCGAGCGCGGCTCGCATCAGCCCGGGCACCACCCACGCCGCAGCCATCAGCACCAGCAACCCGATCGCGCCGAGACGTTGATAGGGCACGGCCCAGCGAGCGGGCAGAAACTGCGCCACTACGTGAGATCCGTCGAGCGGCGGTATCGGGAGCAGATTGAACAGGGCCAGCACCAGATTCAGGAACATGCCGGTGGTCGCCACGGTCCAGACCGCCGACTGCGCGGCAGGAAACGGCCTCAACGCCCCGAGCAACAGCGCACCGATCAGCCCGAAGACCAAAACCAGCAACAGGTTGGCCACGATGCCCGCGAGCGAGACGCGAATGTCGCTCAGGGGATGCGACCGAAACCGGGAGGGGTCGACCGGAACGGGACGCGCCCATCCGAAAAGAATTCCGCCACCCGCATACAGCAGGGCCGGGACCAGAAACGAGCCCATCAAATCCAGATGGGCCAGGGGGTTCAATGTGATGCGCCCCAAATCTTCGGCCGTGCGATCGCCCTCACGCCGGGCCTGCCACGCGTGAGCCACCTCGTGTGCCACGATCGAGATCAGAAGAACCGGTATGAAGAGCAGGAGATCCATTAGGCGACAAAGCTACGGTTTGCGCGCACGGCAAGCCACCCCCGGGGGGTCCGCCGCTTGCTCCTGATTGTGGCCCGGGTTAGCTTTTCAGGCTTGACTCTGCCCCACTCGATGAGGGGCCTAATTCAGGAATTTTCGAGACCTTTCAGATGCCGAACATCAAGAGCTCCAAGAAGCGCATGGAATTGAGCCGCAAGTACAACGTGGTCAACCGCAAAAAGCGCTCAACCCTGCGCACGGCCATGAAGAAGGTGCGCCACGCTGAGTCGATCGAAGACGCCCGCGCCAATCTCGAGCGCGCTGTCGCGTTGCTCGATCGGGCTGCTACGAAGCGCCTGGTTCATCCGAACAAGGCCGCCCGCCTCAAGAGCCAGCTCCAGCAGCACGTCAACGGGCTGGCCGGCTAAGCGTCAGTCGATCTGATAAACGGTCCGGCCCGCCACAATGGTTCGCGTGGCGCGGCCGACCAACTCCCATCCGCTGAACGGCGTATTGCGCGACCGGGAGACAAACCCCGCGGGATCGACCTCCCATCGGGCGGTCAGGTCC
>CAYVPD010000261.1:0-2882 GCA_964453545.1 uncultured Gemmatimonadaceae bacterium | reverse complement strand
CGGAAACAGGCGGCCGGGCACATGGCGCGCGCGCACCACGCGGGCGGGCATGGGCGTGTGAATCCGGTGATAATGACGTGGTGCGAGGTAGATGGTGATGAAATGCCCATCACGCCATGGCGTTGCCGCTTCGCCCAGAAGCTCATTGACCTTGTAGGGCAGCCCCTTGGCTTGCAGCGCCGTGTCGTCTTCGATGGCGCCGAAGGCTCCGACGATGCCATCCACAGGAGAGACGACGGCTCTTGGGTGAGAGCCGAAATCCCGCAGGCCCGCACGCAGGCGTCGCACAAAAAAGGCGTTGACCGAGGGGTAGGCCCGCACGTCGAACTCCGCCTCGTCGACTCGAATGCCGGCAATGCGCGCAAACGTGCGGAGCACAAGCGGGCGCATCGGGCGGGGCAGTTTGATGTCGGCGAGGGCACCGGTGACGCGGCTCAACAAGCCCTGCGGAAGCCGCGAAAGTGCAGACAGGAGTAGGGGCCAGAGCATAAGGCAAACGATGGCCGGGAGGGGGCAGGAACGTGATTTGCTCGAGGTACCCCGCAAGTTGCACGGCGATGCCACAGGGCGAGATGCTTGACAGTTACCGCGCCCGATTTAGCTTCGCCCCAAATGGCCCCGCTGTTCCCATGAACGTCTGCGGGATGACCCCCCTTTAGGAGAGTGAACGATGGCCGAATCGCCGATCGGGTTCGACGACGAGGTTTCGGTTGGTCTGCTGGAGATCGAGGCGCTCGACGACGACAACGAGTCGTGGGACAACGACTGGTCTGAAGACGACGAAGACGAAGACGAAGACGAGTGGGATGACGACGACGAGGACTGGGACGAAGAAGACGACGAAGAAGACGAAGAGGGCTGGGGAGACTGGTCCGAAGACGAAGAAGACGAAGACGAGTATTGAGCTTCTGCTTTCGTTCGTTCCATGAGGGCTCCGGCTGCCAGATGGCACCGGAGCCCTCGTTCGTGTTGGCGTCACCTTTGCTTCACCGCTTCAACTGCATGAACTTGCAGGGGTCACGGCAGACGCCCGAACCTGCCTGAGCTCTCGCACCGCATGACCCCTCGCACTGCACGACCCTGACGGAGATCGGTCTACCGCTATGTACGCCATGACCCCGTGGGTACGCCGCCTGATCATCGCCAATGTGGTGATGTTTCTGCTCAGCTTTCCCCCCGGCGCCAGCCTGCTGCCCACGCTCTTCAACGAGTTCTCGTTGCGGCCGGCGTTGCTGCTGACGCGTCCGTGGACCGGCTTTACCTACATGTTCTTGCACGGCGGGCTGGGGCATATCGCCTTCAATATGCTGGCCCTGTTCTTCTTCGGACCCCGTATCGAGCGCAAACTGGGCGGCGCCGATTTCATGAAGCTTTATTTGCTGTCAGGCTTCGGTGGCGCCGCGTTCTCGTTTTTCTTTGCGCCCATGAATCCGGTGGTGGGGGCCTCGGGCGCCGTGTTCGGCGTGCTGCTCGCGTTCGCCATGTTCTGGCCGCATGAGCGCATTTACATCTGGGGCATCTTGCCGGTACCGGCGTGGCTGTTGATCACGTTTTCGGTGATTTTCAGCCTTTGGTCAGGCATCACGGGGGCCGGAGGCAACACGGCCCACTTCGCCCACCTGGGCGGGCTCGCCTTTGGTTTTGGCGTGCTGAAGTGGCTGGATTGGCGTCGAGGTGCGGCGAAGCGAGACTTCCAGCAGCGCATGCAGGGTCCCGGTGCGGCGGCACCGACGATGCTCAGCGAGCGATCGCTCATGGAGCGCTGGCAAAAAATCGATCTCGCCTCGCTACACGAGATCAATCGGGCTGAGGTCGAACTGTTGCTCGGCAAGGCTCGGCTGCTCGGGCCGCGGGGGCTATCTGATGGCGAGCGGGCGTTGCTCGACCGCATGGCTGCCGCCTCAGGCCGCTGAGAGACGGGGGAGTGAGCGAGGGCGAGTATCCGATACCGGCAGCCACCGAGCCATTTGAAGAGGTCATTTCAAATAGCCGCTTTCTGACCCTGCTGGCGCACAGCCCCGACGCCGAGGCCGCCCATCGCTTCATTCGCGAGGTGCGCGCGGCGCATGCTGATGCGACGCACCATTGCTGGGCCTATGTCGCCGGGCCTCCGGGAGATACGCGCGACATCGGCATGAGTGATGACGGCGAGCCTCACGGCACCGCGGGGCGCCCCATGCTCAATGCCCTTCTGCACTCGGGTGTCGGTGAGGTCGTCGCCGTCTGCGTGCGTTGGTATGGCGGCACAAAGCTTGGCACCGGAGGGCTTTCGCGCGCCTATGCCGGTGGGGTGAAGCAGGCCCTGCAGGCCCTGCCTCTGGCCCAGCGTGTGCCCCGTACGACGATTGAGGTGCGGGTGGGGTATCCGCATGTCGATGCCCTGCATCGCTTGTTGGTCGAATTTGATGCGGTAATCGTCGATGAGCGCTACGCGGCCGAGGCCCAGTGCACCGTGCAGATCGCCGTGCGCGTGATGCCCGAATTTCAGCGTCGGCTTGCCGACGCGAGTGCGGGCTCGGCCCAGGTGCGACGTACATCAGAGTAGCCACGACAGGGTGACTGCTGTCGCAATGACCGCAGAGCGCTACATTGCTCGCGCTCTTCCCTAACTCTGACACGGACGCGGCCTCATGCTTCGGCATCTCATTTTCTGGGCGCTGGCGGCCATCCCTGGCTGCCTCGCAGCGCAACAGGCGGCCGTGAAACCGATCGACGTCGAGGCGGCAGCCCGCCCCGAGGCCCGGGCGGTGCGAGCTTCATCGCCCATCGTGCTCGACGGGGTACTCGACGAGCCCGCATGGGCGGAGGCTCAGGTGCTCGGGGACTTCATTCAGTCGAGGCCCGACCGAGGGTATCCCTCCACTGAGCTGACCGAGGCGCGT
>CAYVPD010000260.1:0-2883 GCA_964453545.1 uncultured Gemmatimonadaceae bacterium | reverse complement strand
GGAGCTTTACGACCGCGAGCCCGACAAGCTGATCATTCCTTCGCTGGAGCAAGACTTCGAGTCGGGCAATTCTGACATTTTTGGCATCACGCTCGACACGTTTCTCGACCGACGAAACGCGTTCATGTTTCTGGTGAACCCCGGGGGCGCGGTCAAAGAGGCCCAAGATTTCGACGACTCGCGGCAAGAAAACGGGGCTTGGGAGGGCATCTTCGAGGTGCGCACCACCGTTCATGAGCGCGGGTGGACGGTGGAATGGGCGATTCCCTTTACCACCGTGCGGTTCAACCCGCAGCAAGGCCCACAAGACTGGGGCATGAACATGATGCGGCGCATTCGCCGCAAGAATGAAGAGTCATATTGGGCCCCACTCGACCAGCGCGACCGCATTCACAAGATGTCCAAGGCCGGTACGCTGCGTGGCCTCGAGGGCATTCGCTCCGGACGCAACCTGATCGTCAAACCCTACGCCGTGACCTCACAGGCTCAGGGTGGTGCGGCGGTCGGGGCGCGGCAGTGGAGCCACGACGAAGGTCTCGACCTCAAGTACGGGCTAACGCCTCGTCTCACGCTCGACCTCACCGCCCGAACCGATTTTTCGCAGGTCGAAGTCGACCAGGAGCGGGTAAACCTGACGCGATTCGGGCTCTTCTTTCCGGAGCGGCGGGACTTTTTTACTGAAAACTCTGGTGTCTTCTCGTTTGGTGACATCACCGAGCGCAACTATCGCTCGGGCAGCTCGCTCTCAGACTTCACGCTCTTTCACTCGCGTCGTATCGGGCTCGACGATCGAGGGCGCGAGATCCCGATCTTGGGCGGCGGACGGCTCACAGGCCGGGCTGGGGGATTCGAGATTGGCCTGCTGAATATGCAGACGCGCGCCACGCAGGCACTGGCAGCCGAGAACTTCTCGGTGCTTCGTGCGAAGCGCACGATCGAGGGCATCGGTGACTTCGGAGCGCTTGCGATCAGTCGTCAGACGACCGACGGAAGCGGCGCCTTCAATCGCACCTACGGTGTTGAGGCCAACCTCGCCCCGACCCAGAATCTGCGCATCAACTCATACCTGTCGGCGGTCGATGATCACGCGACGGGCACCGATTGGGCCGGCCGCGTTTGGGCCGGTTGGCGCAATCCGTTCTGGAATCTGTCGGCGAGCACCAAGCGCGTCGGAGAGAATTTCGACCCTGGCGTCGGCTTCGTGCGGCGCGACGGCGTGCAGCAGAGCTATGCCACGGCCGGTGTCCACATTCGACCCATCTCGCTTCGGGCGCTCAATGAGGTCAATCCATTTGCCGAGGTCGACTACGTCACTGACCTCAACGGCCGGCTGCTCACGCGCATCTTCACCGGCTCGCTCGATGTTTCGTATCGCCAGGGCGGCCGTGTGGGCTTCGATGTCATTCAAAATTTTGAGCGGCTGGATCAGCCCTTCAATGTTCGGGCTGGTGCCGTGGTGCCGGTCGGCGACTACGACTTCAGCTCAGCGGCTGTGAGCCTCGGCACCTCGACGCACCGTCCGCTATGGGCGCGGGCACGGTTCTCTCGTGGTGGGTTCTTCAACGGCAACCGCACGTCGCTTTCGGTCAGTGGCCAGCTGCGCGCCAGTTACCGCCTGACTTTTGATTTTTCGGCTGAACGCAATGAGCTGGCCCTCCCTGGTGCCCCTGACTTTGCAGCCGACGTCTACGGAGGGCGGGCCGTCTTTTCTGCCTCGACGCGCCTCTTTACGAGTGCCTTTGTTCAGTACAACGCTCTGACCGATGAAGTCGTGACCAACGTACGGCTGAACTACATCCACGCACCGCTCTCCGACCTGTTTTTGGTCTACACGGAGCGGCGTAGCCTGTCGGGCTCCATCCCGACCGATCGGCTGCTCAGCCTGAAGGTGACCAAAGCGTTTTCGTTTTGACGGCATCGCAGTGCACCCGCAGGAACTTCTCATCGATTTCTGGTACTCCCTCTGCGTCTGACGTGCCCGCGTCGTTTTGAGCGATCGGCGCGTTAAAAGTTCAGGTGTTCAATGCAACCAGTTGGAGATGAAATCGATGTCAAAGAACGTTTTTGTGCCGTCTTGGTGCCTGTTGAGTGGAATGTCGACAGCACGCACTCCAAGGTGGGCTTCTCGGTGCGCCACTTCTTCACGCCGGTCGAAGGCAGCTTCGATCAGTACTCGGCCGAGCTGGTTTGGGATCGCGAGAACCCGGCCAACAGCGTAATCAACACGACGATTCAGGTGGACAGCATCAACACCGGCAACGCCGATCGTGACGGGCACCTCATGACGCCCGACTTCTTTGATGCCCAGACCTGGCCCGAGATCACGTTCCGTAGCACGGCCGTCGAAGCTCAGGGCGACGACCTGCTCGTCACCGGTGACCTCACCATCAAAGACGTAACGCGTCAGGTACAGATGCCGGTGCGTCTGCTTGGTGTGCAGGAGCTTGCGCCCGAGATGCAGCAGATGTTTGGCGGCATCGTCGAGGTGGCGTCGTTCGAGGCTGAGCTCGAGGTCGACCGCCGTGACTTTGGTGTCGGTACGGGCGGTTGGGCCGAGACTGCCGTGGTCGGCGGCCCAGTCACGATCACGATCCAGATCGAAGCCAACCGCCGGTGAGGCCCTCTACGGTCGGGTTTTCTGCTAGGACGATTCCAGGACATTCCCGAATTTTGAAGCCCACCAAGACTGTTCTGGTCAGCGATGCACACAATCCGCTCGGTGCCATTAGCGTGCTTCACATGCGGGTCGGCAAGATCCAATCCGTAGATCAAACCGATCGGAGGGATGCCAAGAACCACAGCACCCCAACGATGAAAACGGCAGATACAACTGCCGTGATACCGCCGAGGTATGGTACAAACTGACCGAAGTACGCCCCGACC
>CAYVPD010000259.1:0-2890 GCA_964453545.1 uncultured Gemmatimonadaceae bacterium | reverse complement strand
CGTTTACCGGGGTTCGTGTGGCTGCGGCGGCCGGGCTGGGGGTGGCGCAGGCCCTCGGGCGCCCGCTGTTGCGGGCTTCGTCGCTCGCCGGAGCGTGGGCGGCCTCGTTGCCCCCCGCATGGTTGCCCCCCACATCGCTACCGCCCGCCACACGGGCCCCAGACGAGGTCGGCGTGCTCTTCGACGCGCGCGGCGACCGCCTCTATGTCGGCTCGTTTGCGTGGCACGATGGTGATGCGATCGTGACGCAACCGCCACGCTTCGCGGTGCTCGCAGAGGTCATGGCGGGCGATATTGCCCCCGGTACGTCAGGCGTCTGGATGGGTCCCGGGGCCGTGCGACACCGAGAGGCGCTGGAGGCGGCCGGCTTTCGGGTCGCGGGCGCGGCCGAGCGATGCGGCGAACCGAGTGCCTTGGGCCTGCTGCGATTGCTCGAATTGGCACCCAGCTGGGTGGAGCCTTGGAACGAGGGCGATGAGCCGATGTATCTGCGCGCGAGCTCGGCGGAGCGGGAGCGCCGTGGGGCCTGACGTGGCAGTGCGGCCCTTTGAGGCACGCGATGTAGCGGCTGTGGCAGCGCTGGAGGCCGCCAGTTTTTCGCAGCCGTGGAGTGCCGAGACGTTTGCACGGATGGTCGGGCAGGGCAGCACGGTGGTGCGCGTGGTCGAGCGCGAAGGAGAGATCATCGGCTATGGCATCTTGTTGCTGGCGATCGACGAGGCTGAAGTCGCCAACATCGCCATCCGCAGAGACTTGCGAGGGTGTGGCTTTGGTGCTTGCTTGCTCGACGCGATGCTCGAACATGCCCGCGGTTGCGGGGTGACACGAGTGGTGCTTGAAGTGCGCGAATCCAACGAAGCGGCCCTGTCGCTTTATGCCTCCCGTGGATTCGAGACGATCGGCCGGCGTGCCGGCTATTACGACGCCCCCCGGGAAGATGCCCGGGTGCTGGCGCTGCAGTGGGATCGAACCGGGGGAGAAGCGACGTGAACGTAGCGGTCGTCGGAACGGGGTACGTGGGACTCGTAGCGGGCGCCTGCCTGGCCGAAACCGGAAACCATGTCACATGCGTCGACATCGACGAGCACAAGGTCTCACGGCTGCGGCAGGGCGAGATTCCCATTTACGAGCCCGGGCTCGAAGAGATCGTGCTGCGCAACGTGGAGCAGGAGCGCCTCTTCTTTACGACCGAGTTGGCCGACGCTGTGCGGGCGAGTCGTGTGGTCTTCATTGCCGTGGGTACGCCCCCTGATGAGGATGGCTCCGCTGACTTGCAGCACGTGCTGGCCGTGGCCCGGGGCATCGGGCAGGCCATGGACGGCGAGAAGGTCGTCGTAACGAAAAGCACGGTGCCCGTCGGGACCGCGCGGCGTGTGCGTGAGGCCATCGAGGCCGAGACGTCGCACCCGGTGCATGTCTGCTCGAACCCCGAGTTCTTGAAAGAGGGCGCGGCGGTCGACGACTTCATGAAGCCCGACCGCGTGGTGGTCGGGGTGGATCATCCGGTGGCCGAGGCCGCCATGCGTGAGCTCTACGAGCCGTTTTTGCGTACCGGCAATGCACTGCTCGTCATGGATGTACCGTCGGCCGAGATCACCAAATACGCGGCCAATTCGATGCTGGCCACACGCATCAGTTTCATGAACGCGATCGCACAGCTGTGTGAGGTAACCGGGGCCGACGTCGACGCCGTGCGCCGCGGAATCGGCTCAGATTCGCGTATTGGGTCATCGTTTTTGTTTCCCGGGGTGGGCTACGGTGGCTCGTGCTTCCCGAAAGACGTCAAGGCACTGGTGCGCACGGCACGTGAGCTGGGCGCGCCTGCACAGATTTTGCAGGCCGTGGAAGACGTCAACGACATGCAAAAGCGTACCCTGCTGGATCGCATCGTGCGGCGCTTTGGTGACGATCTGAGCGGGCGGCGCTTTGCGGTGTGGGGGCTCGCCTTCAAGCCCAACACTGACGACATGCGCGAGGCGCCGTCGCTGGTGACGATCGAGGGGCTGCTGGAGCGCGGTGCATCGGTGGTGGCGCACGATCCGGTGGCGGCGCACGAGGCACAGCGTATTCTCGGTCAGCGCATCACCTACGGCGCACGGGAATATGACGTGCTCGACGGGTCTGATGCGCTCGTGATTCACACCGAGTGGCTGCCCTACCGTCGCCCTGACTTCGCACGGATCAAGACGCAGCTGTGCCAGCCGGTGATCTTTGACGGGCGCAATCTGTATTCGCTCGAGCTCATGGGCCGCGAAGGCTTTGAGTACCACTCGATCGGCCGACCGGTCGTGGGGGCGAACTGATGCGCATCTTGGTCACGGGTGCTGCCGGCTTTCTGGGCTCACATCTCGCTGAGCGTTTTCTCAGCGAGGGCCATCAGGTGGTGGGCCTCGACAACTTCGTCACGGGGTCGCGGCGCAACGTGGGCTACCTGCAGCGCCATGAGGGCTTCGAGTTCATTCAGCATGACATCTCCAAGCCGATCCACATCTTGGGCGACCTCGACGGCATTTTGCACTTCGCCTCGCCCGCGAGTCCGGTCGACTACCTCGACATTCCCATTCAGACGCTGAAGGTTGGCGCGCACGGCACCCACAACTGTCTGGGTATTGCCCTGGCCAAGGGAGCACGGTTGCTGCTCGCCTCGACTTCAGAGGTCTATGGTGACCCGCAGGTGCACCCGCAGCCGGAGAGTTACTGGGGCCATGTGAATCCGGTTGGCCTGCGTGGCTGCTACGACGAGGCCAAGCGTTTCGCTGAGGCCATCACCATGGCGTACCACCGCCATCACGGCGTCGATACGCGCATCGTGCGCATTTTCAACACCTACGGCCCTCGCATGCGGCCGGCCGATGGGCGTGTCGTGTCGAACTTCATCGTGCAGGCGCTA
>CAYVPD010000258.1:0-2898 GCA_964453545.1 uncultured Gemmatimonadaceae bacterium | reverse complement strand
CGGGATACACATCGACGGTCAACTTGAGCTTCACGCAGCCGCTGCTCGCCGGGCTGAAGCTTGACGCCCAGCGCCTGCAGGTGCGGTCGGCCGAGATCCAGTCGGAGGTGGGACAGCTTCAGGTCGAGGCCCGGGTGCGCAACATCAGGGCGCAGGTGCAGTCGGCGTACTGGGGGCTGAAGGCCAGTATCGAGCAGATCGAGATTCAGCGCCGCAACGTGGCGCAGGCCCAGCAGCTGCTTGCCGAAAACCAGCTGCGCGAGCGGGTGGGGCGCGCGACGCGCTTTCAGGTGATCCAGACGGAGGCGCAGCTGGCCTCGGCCGAACAGGCGCTGCTCGGGGCCGAGATCCAGTGGCGCAATCAAGAGCTGTTGC
Organism: uncultured Gemmatimonadaceae bacterium; assembly: GCA_964453545.1. Taxonomy (GTDB): domain Bacteria; phylum Gemmatimonadota; class Gemmatimonadetes; order Longimicrobiales; family Gaopeijiaceae; genus Gaopeijia. The sequence continues at coordinate 2,523 of CAYVPD010000258.1, read as the reverse complement.
TCAAGCAGCTGCTGCTGCGTGGCGCCGACGACGCACTGCTCGACGAGACCCTGTATCCGACCGACACACCCGAGCTGGCTGACGAAGAAGTTGACCTCGACGGCGCCATCGCGCGTGCGCTCGGGGAGCGCACGGACCTGCGCCAGCAGCGCGAACAGCGTCGCCTGGGTGAACTCAGTATCAGCCTCGCCGAAACCAACCGCCTGCCGACGCTCGACCTGACCGCGGGCTACTCGCTGCAAGGTGTCGGCGGCGACCTGTTTCGCCGAGACAATCTTGGCGGCGTTCCTGTGTTGGTCGCTCCCGGCAGCTGGGGTGACGGCCTGAGCTCGATCGCCGCCTTTGAGACCCCGACCTGGAACGTCACCCTCAACGCCAGCTACCCGATCGGATCCAACCCGAACCGGGCCGCGCTCGAACAGGCGCGTGTCGAACTGCGACAGCGGGACCTGACGTTGCGCGCCCAGGAACTGGCGGTTGTTACACAGGTGACCGGCGCAGGGCTCGCGGTTCGCAACACATACCTGCAATATGAGGCAGCCCGACGCAACGCTGAGGCTTCAGAGCTGGCGCTCGAAGCTGAACTGACGCGATTCGGGGTGGGCGCGGCGACGAACTTTGAGGTCGTGACCGCGCAAAACCAGCTCACCCAAGCCCGCCTCTCCGTACTTCAGGCGCTGATCGATCATCTCAACGCCATCACTGAATTCGAGCGAGTACAGCAGGCCGGCAACGGATAAGCCAAACCGCACCGCAACAAGGAGCGCAGAAATGATGCTTGGACCTCTCGGTCGCACACTCGATAGGGAAGCCCACGGCTTCAAGGGCGGGCTCAGAGCCCAGGTACTCGCGGGAGCGTTGCTCTCGCTCGGCCTGCTCAGTGGCTCCACACCGGTCTTGGCGCAAGACGCTCAGGCGTCAGCCGAGGTTGAAGCGCTTCGGGCCCAGCTCGATCGCGAAGGCTACGTCGAGCCGACCGCAGCCCTTCGCGACGCCGTGCTCGCACCGCGCTGGCAGAACATCGGCCTGACCAATCTCGACCCGACCGGCCAGCGGTTCGTGCACACGCAGTCTGATGGCCCGCCAACCCTCGACAGCTTCGCCCGTGAGCACCTCAATCTGGGTGCCCTCCAGATCGATCCGGTGGCCAACCGTCACCGCACGCTCTCCACCCGCAGCGATGTCGGGTACCGGCTGATCTCGACGCGCGACGGCAGTGGAGTCGATGTCGAGGTGCCTTCGGGCGCCCGGGTCAGCGGCGCGACGTGGTCGCCCGACGGCTCTCAGTTGGCCTTTTTCGCCAACTTCGATGACGCAACGCATCTCTACGTTGCCGATGCGGCCTCGGGGCGCTCACGGCGCATAAGCCGCGATCCGCTGCTGGCAGTGCATGTGCGCACCCCGATCTGGACGGGCAACGGAAACGAGGTGGTCGTGGTGCTCTCACCCGCCGACCGTGGCGCGATGCCGCAGGAGCCCCCGGTTCCCCCGACACCGCAGGTGCGCCACACGACCGACGAAAAGAACGCGCTGCGCACCTATTTCGACCTGCTCGAGAGCCCCTATGAAAAGGAGCTCGTGCGCTGGTTCTCTCGCGGGCAGCTCGCCGTCATCGGCGTCGACAACCGCCAGGTGACCCGCATCGGCGCGCCGCAGATGATCTCTGCAGTCGACGCATCGCCCGAGGGTGACCTCTTTCGTGTGACGTACCTCAGCGGTGAGCTGTCGTACATCGTGCCCACCATGGACTCGGGCACACGCGAAGAGCTTTGGGATCGCGATGGGCGCATGCTTGTGCTGATCACCGAAGAGGCAGCCGATGAAGGCGCCGACACCGATGATGACGAAGACGAGGCACGCCGCACCGGCCTGACCTGGCATCCTACGGAACCGGGACTGGTCTTCATTCGTCAGGCGGCCCGGGATACGAATCAGGTCGTGCTCTGGCAGGCGCCGTTTGACGAGGGCTCGGAGCAGGTGCTCTACCAGTCTTCAGAGCGCATGCGCGCGGTCATGTTTGATGCGGCCGGGCAGACGCTGTTTGTCACGCGCGGCCAGATGTCATGGAACGGTGACGGCTCGGCCTCGGTTCATGCTGTGCGTCTCGCCAAGCCGGACACCGCCTTTCTGATCTCACGGCGTTCGGCCGACAGCCCCTCAGACGATCCGGGTGAGTTGCTGACCCGGCACAACGAGCGCGGCCTCGAAGTTGTGCGCACCTCGGCCGACGGTGGCAGCGTCTACCTGTCGGGCGTTGAATACTTCGACGACCCGCTCTCGCAAGCACCGCGTCCCTTCGTCGACCGTCTGGCCTTTGAGTCAGGCGACAAGGAGCGCCTTTTCCAGAGCTCGGCCGAGCGATATGAGGTCGTGCAGGCCGCGCTTGATGATGCCATGACCGAGATGCTCGTCGAGCGGCAATCGCGCACCGCGGTGCCGCAGCTGATCCGGGTCAATCTGGCCTCAGGCGACGAAGCACAGATCACCGAGAACGTCGACTTCACCCCGGAATTGACGGCAACC
>CAYVPD010000257.1:0-2919 GCA_964453545.1 uncultured Gemmatimonadaceae bacterium | reverse complement strand
AAACGGAGAGCTGCCGTCGAGCTTGATGGTGAAGCGAAGCGTGCGCTCGATCGTGTCGAGATTGCCGTCGCCGTCGAGGTCTTCGGTGTCGTTGCGCCCGTTGTTGCGGGTGCAGTTGGCCCTACGGTCACCGAGTCTGAAAATGCGTCCCGGCTCGCTTTCGCACTGCTCGCCCCACACGCCAAGGAGGTCGGCGGCATTGCCCCACACCTCTCCTCGAGCCGGGTCAGCTTCTTGATCCAACACCCCAATGCCCCAGGGCGCGCCGGTCGGCTTGACGCCGCTGGTGCGTCCGTTGTTGTCCACAAACAGGGCGTCTTCGCTAACCAGGCCGAGGTCGACGACCAGCGACAGATCGTCATCTCCCGCCACATAGAACTCGAGAAATTCGCTCTGCGTCAGGTCGGTGCCTGTGGGGCTCAGCAACGTCGTGATCGAGGCCCACGATGCGCCGCTGTCCGGCCTGCGGGGGGTCAGTTGCAGTCGTAGCCCCGGCTCTCGCACACGGCTTCCCGCCACGCGTATCTGGCGATCGACTTCTTCGCGCGGCAGAAATCCCTGATGGACACCGAGCGAGTCGCCGCTGGCAGATTCGATAATCCACTGATGCTGCCACGTCAGTCGTGCCTGGGTCGAGGCGTTGAGCTGTTGCGGCAACAGGGTTTCGGCGCCGTCGCGTTCCGTCGGAGCGCTGCCGAGCACCCAGTCCGGGCCCCTAAGCGAGAGTGGGCGGTCGTCGGTGGCATCAAAGTCATCGACAAAAACAGCGCCTCGCGTGTTAGGGTTCGGGACCGAGAGCGCCACCTCGCCGTCGACCTCAAACTGCGAGGCTTGCCCGGTACGCAAGCCCGGCACCTGAGCCAGCAGGCCATCGGCCCAGGGCAGGTCGCGCTGAAGACGGCCGTTCAAACCGCTGGTCAGTGATGCCTCAGGCTCGAGTCCCAGCGTTGGGCGCGAGACCAGCGTGCGCTCCGTGCGGTAGAGGGTGAGCAGATCGAGTGTGCCCCTGCGTTCGTCGCCAAAGGTCGCATTGAACCCGAACACCGAGGTCGGGGCCGTGCGAAAGACCTGCTGCTGCTCCCAACTCGCGCGCACGACTGCGTCGGGGGTGGTCGCAAAGAGGGCCTCCGGGTCCAGCAGCGTCACCTGACCGAGATCGTAGTCGATCTCATAGTCGATGCCTCGCGCAAGCACACGATCGCCCAACCGTATGCGCTCGCTGCCGTCGAGCACGCCAAGCGCGCCAAGCGAAAACGACGAAATCACCCCTTCGCTACGCACCTGAAACGGAATCGTGAGTCTGAACAGCCCTCCGTCGTTGCGCTCGAAGGGGTCTTCAGCCTCATAGATACGCCGGTTCGCATTGCTGCCCAGCAGCTCGGCGGCCTCACGATCTGACAGGTCGAGCGTCGGGTTGGGGGGCGGCTGTGCAAAGGGAAAGAGTGTGGGAAACACGACGAAGGTGCCCTGCACGCCGCCGCTGCCGAGGTCAAGGTCGCGTGACGTCGAGAAGATGTACGCCGGGTCGATGCGGTCGAGCGGCGACTCGGCGTCGAGACCCAGCAGCTGCAGAAACGAGATGTCGCGGCCGTCAGGGGCACGCTTGAACGTGCGGCCGGCCGAGAGCTCGCCAAGCGACAGGGTCACCTCAACCTGCGTCGGGTCCACGTCGGGCGACGCACTCACCCGGTAGACCTGATGCATCTCCATCTCCCAGGTCGGTCGGCCCGGCTGATGGTATGGCGCCGAGGCCTTCAGCAGCCGGAGCTGAGGGCGCCGGCCGGCGGCGAAGGTCAGCTCTGGGTTGTAGGTGCCAATCGTGTCACCGGTGGCCGTGATGTACGTGGCCGCCAGCATTTCGTCGCGATTCAAAGGATTGCGCAGCGCCACCCAGAGCCCAGACGGGTGCACGAAGTAGTCGCGCCCCGGCTGCAGGTAGCGAAACCAACCCGACTCGACCACACGCCCCCCAATGCCCTCGGCAACGGCGTCGGCCTGGATGTAGCCTTCGACTTGCCGCTGCAGCGTGGGACTGGTTTCAAACCGGTACAACTGCACGGGCTCGACGCCGGGCACCACGCGGGGTGACGCCGCACTGGCATCCAGTTGGAGCACGTCGACGTGGGGAAAGCCCGAGATCTCCCGTGGGTCGACGACAAAAAAGAACTGCCCGTCGACATAGTCGGCGTCGTCGAGCACGACGGTGTCGGCTTGCGCAAAGCGGCGCTGTCCTCCAACGCCGGTGAGCCGAAACTCTCGGTTGGACAGGTCGCCTCGTTGCTCGGCCCAAACGCCGCGAAAGGCGACCGGGCCAAGCTGGCCCTCAGCCTGAAAGCCGAAGTTGCCGGCTGGAATGCCGTCGGTCAAAAAGCGGGAGCGGGGCAGGGCAAAGGTGACATCGCCCACCTCGACGCGGCGCAAAATGTCGTCAGGTGCCCCTGCATAGGCGATCGACAGCCGGTTGTCGCCGCCAAACTCCCGAAGCTGGTCGTAGTCGACATCGACCGTGACCCGGTCGGCAAGCGTGCCCTGCAGTTGGACGGCCAGATTCAGGTCAGGACGCAGCTGCGGAAGCAAGGTCGGATTGCAGCCCGCCTCAAACTGGTCGGTGCACGGCTGAAAGCGATTCCACTCTCCCCCGAGCTCGCTCCGGCCGACAACCCGCAGACCGAGGTCGGTCCAGTCGTCATCAAATCCGCGCGAGGGCGGAGCCGCCGGCAGAAAGCCCAAGGGGTCGAAGCCGGCCGCGGCTCCCGAGGTCACCTGAATCTGTGCATGCCGGCTCCACAACTCGCCTGTACTGGGCAGATTGAGGCCGGGGGTCGAGGGCAGGGCTTCGGAGCGGGGCACGATCCACGGCAGGCGCGCGGCTAGATATGCATTCAGGCCCGCCGCGCGGGGGTCGCGGTCGAGGTGCGG
>CAYVPD010000256.1:0-2920 GCA_964453545.1 uncultured Gemmatimonadaceae bacterium | reverse complement strand
TTGGCGTCAGTCGACGAAGCCCCTGTGTCGGCGCGCCCACCCAAGGCCGAGGTCGCGTCCAGCGCAGCCTGAACGAGCGGGCTGTCATCAGGGGTCACCCCGGCGGGGCGTGAGCCGAGCAGAGAAAGCGACGACACGAGCTTGGGTCCGCGACCTGGGCCCGACAAACCCGCGCACTCGGCACGAACGATGTCGTGCAGTTGCATGTTGAGGCTCTCGAGGTGCGTGGGTTCGGTAGCGCGAAGCTCGACCTCGACCCAGGCATCAGTTGCGATCGAGTTGACGCTGGTCCCGCCGCCCCACCGCCCGGCATTGACCGTGCACTCCGACGGGAGCGGCAGCTGGCTCAAGCGTCCCACGATACAACCCAACGCATGAATCGGACTGGGAGTTGCAGCATCAGCCCAAGGGTGCCCCCCCGGACCCTGCAGGGCGATGCGATAGCGCAGCGAGCCCACGCCGCGCGTCACGACCCCGCCCATACCGGCTCCGTCGAGAGAGATGAAGCCTCGGCAGCCCTCACCAAAGTGGCCTTCAGCAGAAAAAAGATGCCGAACGCCGCGCAGGTCTCCTGCGCCCTCTTCGCCTACCGTAGCCGCAAACCACAGCGGGTGCTCAAAGCTGACGCCGCCGGCTCTCAGGGCTCGCGCCAGCGCTAGAAGGGCAGCCAGTCCCCGTGCGTCATCGCTCACGCCCGGGCCGGTCAGTTGAGCTCCATCGTGCACGATCTCGATCGGGGTTGCCGCGTCGAAGACCGTATCGAGATGCGCTGAAATCACTGTGGGCGCGCCGCTCGAGGGTGAGCCTGGGTAATGGGCGGCAACGTTGCCCACCGCGTCGATGGCCTCGACGGTGAGGCCTGCGTCAGCCATAGCCTGCTGCATGAAGCGAGCACGCAGACCCTCATCGCCCGTGGGGGCCGGAATGCGCGCGATCGCAACCTGCTCGAGCAGGGTCTGCTCGTCGTCGAGTTGCAGATGCTGGAGAGCAGTCTGCACGCCGGCATCACCAAGCAACAGATCAATGTCTGCAGCCCGATCAAGGCTACCGGGTTGTGTCGGCATCTGCCGGTCTTCGGGGTCGTTCTGCGTCAAAAGCCGGTCGCCTCCTGATCGGCGAGATCTGTTTGGTAACAGGCGTGCCGACGATTTACGCGTCCGTTACGGACCTGCGACGGGCACCGTTACGTGGCACCCGTATGGTTCGGAGCTTGAAGCGTAACACTCTGCTCCGGATCTGAAATGCCGAACAACAATTCTCGCGCCGCCTCCCGCTGGGCGTTCATCGCCGCCGTCATGGCCGCGGTGCTGCTCCCACAGGCGGTGGCCGCCCAAACCGGCTCCATTTCGGGCCGGGTGGTCGATGCCCAGTCCGCCCAGCCTCTGATTTCGGCTCAGGTGTTCGTCGCTGACGGCCAAGGCACCCTGACGAACCTCGACGGCGCCTACATTCTGCGCAATCTTCCGGTCGGCACCTACGACCTGCAAGTGCAGCTCATTGGTTACGCGCTCAAGACGGTTACCGGGGTGAGCGTCAGCGCGGGTCAGGTGGTCACCGTCGACATTACCATGGCGTCGTCGGCAATCGATCTCGAGGGCATCACGGTCAGTGCAGCAGCTGAGCGCGGAAGCACGACGTCTCTCCTGCTCGAACGCGCCCGCTCGGTGGTGGTTCAAGACGCGATCCCCAGAAGTCACTGCGTTTTCAGAGTCTGCGCCCACACTCGACTACCTCGGTGAAACGGTGCTTCGTGCGCTCACCCTCGGCGACACGCTGGCGCTGCAGGCCCTGCGTCTGTCTGAGGTTGAACACAACGACGTGATCTTTCCTGAGCTGCCGGCGGGGGTGACAGGGTACCCAATCGACCTCGCCTGGCAAAACATCGAGCTGCGCAACGCTCGGGCGCTTGAGCGGCAGTTGCCCCGGTTCAGCGCGCGCGCGGTCACCTATGTCGGTACACAGTGCCGAGGCCAGCCGCAGGCGTTTGAGACGTTCGTCGTCGAGACCGACTGTTGGGTCCTCTTCGATGACGACGAATGGGGCGCCTCTGAAGTGCAATTCTTCAAAGATGTCGCCGTTCGCGGGGGCGGCTTGAAGATCTTTCGCTATTACGACGAGCCCGCGCGTGCGCGGCGCGACCTCTGACCCTTTCGCAACGGGCCTCTTGGCCCGAACGTTACCTAAATGACCACAGCCGTCTTGAGGAGCATCATGGAAATCGCTCCGGACTCCGAGCAGTCCCCTCGGCCCCGGGTTCTTGTTGTCGAAGATGAGCCCGATATTGCTGCCCTGATTGCCTATCAGCTGACCCGCGAGCGGTTTCGCGTCGAGGTTGCAGCCAATGGCCCCGATGCGCTGGCCTCAATGCAGCGCGAGGTGCCGGATCTCGTGGTGCTCGATCGCATGCTGCCGGGGCTGTCCGGCGATGAGGTTTTGCGCAGCATCAAGTCTGACGAATCGACGCGCAACATTCCTGTGCTCGTGCTGACGGCGAAGCGAGAGCAAGAAGATCGTATCACCGGGCTCGAGCTTGGTGCTGACGACTACCTGACCAAGCCGTTTTCTCCACGTGAGCTTGTGCTTCGGTGCCAAGCGATTCTGCGGCGCATGAAAGAATCGGCGGCGTCGGGGCGCGGCCGTGTGCTCGTGCTCGGGCCACTACGCTTGGACCTTGGCTCGCATGAAGCCACGATCAGCGGTGAAGATCTGGGACTGACGCCCACCGAGTTCCGCCTGTTGCAGGCACTCATGGAGCGCCGCGGCCGTACCCAGACCCGCCGGCAGCTGCTCGAGTATCAGCACGGTTACGCCGACTTGGCCGGCGTGCTGCTGGAGGACGCCGGCGCGGGCGCCGTGCGGCGGGTTTGGTTCGAGGAGCCCGAGGCTTCCGACTAGATCGACCGGGGACTAGACCCGCGCG
>CAYVPD010000255.1:0-2923 GCA_964453545.1 uncultured Gemmatimonadaceae bacterium | reverse complement strand
CGGATCCGAAGGCTCCGGAGAACCGCCGGATCGAGATCCTCCTGCAGGGCTCTCCAGGATGAGCGTTTCCCGGATCGGCCGGATCGTCGCGGCCGCACTCGGCCTGCTCATCGCGGGGTCAGCCGGCCCCGTCGCCGCGGAGCCGGAGCCCGGCCTCCCGGCCGGCCCGGCCGCAGAGCCGCGGGCGCTGACCGGGACATCGCTCAGGCGATTGTGGCCGGGGCCCCCGTGCCTGGACTCCCCGTCGCGCGTTTGGGTCTGCTGCTGCCGCTGAGTGGGTCTCCGTCGCTGCAGCGCTTTTCTGAAGGTGTGCGTGAAGGGGTTGAGGCTGCCGTTCACGCCTCGTCGCTCGGCGACGATGGTGTGGTGCTGGAGGTGGCTGATGATGGTGGTGACGCCGAGCTTTCGCGCAGCCTGATGCGCATGCTGGAATCAGAGGGTGCGCTTGCCGTCGTCGGGCCGCTGGACGTCGTGTCACTGAATGCCGCACTTCAAGGCCGCTCCCGAGGGCTGCCGTTGGTGAGTCCCACGGTCTGGAGCCTGCCGGCTAATGAGGCCGCCGTGCTCTCGTTGGGGGCTGATGATCGTCAGGGTGCGGCACTGCTCGCGAGCTGGGCCGCCAGTGTCGGGCTCGACTCGGTCATCGTGCTCGCGCCGTCTGAAGGCCCCGGCAGCCTGGAGGCGGGCTTCTTTGCCGAAGCGTTCGTGCCCGCGGGGGGCACTGTGCTTCGCCGACTGACCTACGAGCCCGGGACCGCGTTTTTCCGCGAACAGATGGAGACGATTCGGGCGCTGCAGCCGGCTGCCGTCGTCTTGCCGATTCCGGCCTCTGATGTGCCCGCGCTCGCGTCACAGGCCGCCTTCTTTGCGCTCGACACGCTGGGCATTCAGTTGCTCGGGACCGCGGGCTGGGCTGACCCTGTGGTGTTGGCCGAGGTCAGCACCCGTTTTACCGACGGAGTCGTGGTCGCCGCGCCCGTACAGCCCGCCGATGACGCCGGCTACCAGCAGTTTCGCCAGGCCTACGAGGCCCGCTTTCAGCGCACGCTGGTCGATGCCGGACCTGCGGCGCTTGGGTACGATGCGGCCTCGCTGATCTTGCGTGCCCTCGAGCGCGGTGTGCGAACGCCGGCGGCTGTGGCCAAGGCGCTGGAGACCGGGATTGAGTTCGAAGGGGCCACAGGCATCTGGTCGGTCGATCAGGATCGTGCCACCCGGTCGCACGAGATCGTGTGCATGGCTGCGGCACAGCGCCTTGTGATGGAGCCGGGTGAGCGCCCCGTGCCGATCTACCGTCCCTATGAGCCCGACCCCGAGACCGATTCGATTCCCGAGGGTCCAGGGCATATGATGGGGCTGGTCTGCCCTTCGCTGGCCCAGCCCGACACCCTCGCAGCGACTGATACGCTGCCAACCTTCTGAGGTCATATGTCGATCGACGAAAAGCTTGCCCGACTCCAGGAACTGCGCGCCGAGGCTGAACTCGGGGGAGGCGAAGAGCGCATCGCCGCCCAGCATGCCAAGGGCAAGTTGTCGGCCCGCGAGCGCCTCGATCTGCTGCTCGACGAGGGCTCGTTTGTCGAGCTTGACCGGTTCGTCGTGCATCGCGGCCGCGAGTTCGGTATCGACGGCCAGCAGCCGCTCGGCGACGGGGTGGTGACGGGGTACGGCACGATCGAGGGTCGCCTGGTCTACGTGTTCAGCCAAGACTTCACGGTCTTCGGGGGATCCCTTTCGGAAGCCCACGCCGAGAAGATCTGCAAGATCATGGACCTCGCCATGAAGAATGGCGCTCCGGTCATCGGCCTCAACGACTCGGGCGGGGCCCGCATTCAAGAGGGCGTGGCGTCGCTTGGCGGCTATGCCGACATCTTCTTGCGCAATACGCTCGCGAGCGGTGTCGTGCCGCAGATCAGCGTCATCATGGGTCCCTGCGCCGGGGGTGCGGTCTACTCCCCTGCGATCACCGACTTCGTCTTCATGGTGCGCGGCACCAGCTTCATGTTTGTCACCGGTCCCAACGTCGTGAAGACGGTGACGCACGAAGACATCGACATGGAAGGCCTCGGTGGGGCCGACGTGCATGCGTCGACCAGCGGGGTTGCTCATTTCGCCCTCGATACCGAGCCGCAGACGCTGGCCGCGGTACGTGAGCTGCTGGCCTACTTGCCACAGAACAACACGGAGCACCCGCCTGAGCGCACCAGCGATGACCCGCACGACCGCCAAGACGGGCGGTTGCTCGAACTCGTGCCCGACAACCCGAACAAGCCCTACGACATGCGTGATGTCATCGGGGCGATCGTCGATGAGGGGCGCTTCTTTGAGGTCCAGCCCGACTTTGCCGCCAACATTCTGGTCGGCTTTGCCCATTTGGGCGGGCACGCGGTCGGCATTGTGGCCAATCAGCCGGCCGTGCTCGCCGGGGTGCTCGACATCGACTCGTCAGACAAGGGCGCTCGGTTCGTCCGCTTCTGTGACGCGTTCAACATTCCGCTCGTTGTGCTCGAAGACGTGCCCGGCTTCTTGCCCGGCGTGAATCAGGAGCACGGGGGCATCATTCGTCACGGCGCAAAGCTGCTCTACGCCTTTGCTGAAGCGACGGTGCCCAAGGTGACGGTCATCACCCGCAAGGCGTACGGGGGCGCCTATGACGTGATGAACTCCAAGCACATCAGAGGCGACATCAATCTGGCCTGGCCGATTGCCGAAATCGCCGTGATGGGGCCCAAGGGCGCGGTCGAGATTCTGCATCGCAAGGCGATCGCCGAGGCCGACGATCCTGAGGCGGCCACCGAGGCCAAGATTCAGGAGTACCGCGACACGCTCGCGCATCCCTACATCGCAGCGGGTCGCGGCTTTCTCGACGACGTGATCGACCCGCGCGAGACGCGTCCGCGACTGATCTCTGCGCTCGACATGC
>CAYVPD010000254.1:0-3002 GCA_964453545.1 uncultured Gemmatimonadaceae bacterium | reverse complement strand
CGGCCGCGAGCCGCAGCGCCCGCACGAAGACATCGATGTCGCCGTCCATGACGCTTTCGAGATCGTAGGTCGACAGGCCGATACGGTGATCGGTGACCCGACTCTGCGGAAAATTGTACGTGCGAATCTTGGCCGAGCGATCGCCGGTGCCGACCTGACTGCGCCGTTGCGCCGCCCGAGCCGACTCCTGCTCGGCCAACTTGCGATCGAGCAGCCGGCTGCGCAGCACCTTCAGGGCCTTGTTCTTGTTTTTGAGCTGCGATTTCTCGTCTTGGCAGCTCACCACGATGCCCGTCGGCTCGTGTGTAATGCGCACGGCAGAGTCGGTGGTGTTGACCGACTGCCCCCCTGGCCCAGATGACCGAAACACGTCGATGCGCAGGTCGTTGGGATCGATCTCGACGTCGACATCTTCGGCCTCGGGCAGAATCGCAACGGTCGCAGCCGAGGTGTGAATGCGGCCCTGACTCTCGGTTTCGGGCACACGCTGCACACGGTGCACCCCCGATTCGAAGCGCAACTTGCCGTAGACGCCGCGCCCGCGAACCGTGGCAACTGCTTCTTTGATAGCCCCGGGAATGCCTTCGGAGACGTTCATAAGCTCGACACTCCAGCCCTGCCGCTCGGCATAGCGCCGATACATGCGCAGAAGATCAGAGGCGAAAAGCCCCGCCTCGTCGCCACCGGTGCCTGCCCGGATCTCGAGCACGGCGGGACGGTCATCGAGCGGATCGGGCGGGATCAGGCGCTCACGCACCTCGTCGAGCAAAGCAGGCAGGCGGGCTTCGAGCTCACTGATCTCGTCGCGAGCCAGCGACTCCATCTCGGCGTCTGCCGAGTCGAGCAGTTCTCGGGCGCCCTCGAGCTGATCGAGAGCTTCCTGAAGAGCTCGCCCCGACTCTGACACGAGCGCTAAAAACGAGCGCTCCTGACCAAGATCTCGTAGACGCTGCGGATCTCCGGCGACCGCCGGATCAGCGAGTTGCTCGTCTACTTCGGCGAAACGGCGTTCGGCCTCGGAGAGACGCTGCAGCAACCGGGGGTCGATCGGCAGCTCGAGGCTCACGGAGTCACGTGGAGCTGAACGTGGGGCCGCTGCACCACAGCGGAAACGGGGCCGGGATCAACCCGACCCGGCAGATCACTGACCGGTCTGGGCGTACTTGCGCTTGAAGCGCTCGACTCGGCCAGCCGTGTCGACGAGACGCTGCTTGCCCGTGTAGAACGGATGGCACATCGAGCAGATTTCGACGCTGATCTCAGCCTTCGTGGAGCGCGTCTCGATGCGGTTTCCGCACGCGCACATGATCGCCGTCTCGTTGTACTCAGGATGGATGCCCTGCTTCATGATCCAGATTCCGTGCTCGATGGAACAGGACTTCGGCCGCCTTGGCCAGGGAGCCAGGCTGGCTCCTTCGAGTCCCGCGGCACCTGCCAGCCGTGAACTTCACGGTGCGGGTCGCCAAACAGACCGAAAAAGGTATCAGCGGCCCAGGTCGGGATCAATGGGGAGACGTGCACGAGCCCTGCGGCTGGCCATCACGCTGGCCACCAGCGTGAACCATGGAATCAACCAGCCAAAAAGCCATCCTGCAGAGACGAAGGCCGTACTACCCGTCATCGTGACCACGTGGGCCACGCCAACGCCAGGCCTGAGTGAAGGCACGATCGGGGTGCGTTGACCTAGCGGAGTGACGCTCTCGCTCGAGCCGTTGTTGCCCACACGAACGGCGCCGAGACCTGTCTCTACGGCGCGCATCGCCAGATGGGCCGGATGCTGGGCAAAGGCCGCCGAGCGCGTCCACCACGGCGGCTCGGCCAGCCACGAATCATTGGTCACGTTCACCAGCAGGTCGGCGCCACCTCGGGCGTGGTGAAGAGCCTCGCTGACCGATGCGGACTCGATGCAGACCAGGGCACCGACGCGCAGATCGCCGCCGATCAGCGCCGGGTTCAGTCGTGGGCCCGCCACCCATGACGACGATTGGAGAGGCACCCATTCCACCCCCGGCACCAGCCGCACCTTGTAGCGGATCGCCTCAGCCCCCTGCTTCGTGACGTGGACTACTGCATTGCTGCGGCGCACTCCTCTGTCGGCCTCCAGCTCAAGGGGCACGCCGGCGATCAGATCGACGCCTGCGGTTGCCCGCCAGCGTTGAAGCGTGGCCCCCGTCTCGGGTCCGGGGCCCTCAAGCGCAGTCTCGGGCAGCACGATGGCTCGCGCCTGACTCTCTGCCGCGGCCGCACGGGCATCATCGAGTAATAGCTCGACCGCCGAAATGGACCGCTCCGCCGCGGCCGGACCCCGCTTGTCGACGAGAGGCACGGCAGGTTGCACCACGACGAAGGCCCCGGCCGGCACAAGGCTGGCCTCGGTCAGACGCACATGCCCGAGCGCCCAAGCCCCGGCAAGAGCCGCCGTCACGGCAAGGCCGATCGCCCAGCGCCCCCTTCGGCTCGGGGCGCCCGACTCTGCCGACAGCAGAAGGGCACCACACCCCGCCACGAGAGCAACGCCAAACGAGAGTCCGGCCTCGCCCACAATCGACGCGCCCTGAATCAGCTCGGGTATTGCGGTGAGCGGGAGCGCCATCCCCAGCCATGGAAAGTTCAACGGGCCCAACCACGAGCCGCGCATGACTTCGACCGCAACCCAGGCTAATGCAAGCGCCAGAGGCAATGGCCACCGGGCGCGCTCCGTGAGCGCATGCATGAAGTATCCGAAGAGCGCACCGAGCAGCGTCAACGTCAGCGTCAGCGCGAGCCAGGCGGCCAGCGTCCAGGCACCGACGCGCAGGCCCGCTTGAGGGATCCAGAGCAGCGCCAGACCCCAGTGGAGCGCAAACAGCAGCGCGCCCGCGCGCACGCAGTTCGGGCGGTCGGCCCTGCGCACCCCGAGGGTAAACGGCGTCAGCGCGACAAATGCGAGCCAGAAGAGTGGGGAGGGTGGTGCCGACAGTACCAGCAACAAGGCAGAGGCGGCAGCGCCTTGCATGGCGGGC
>CAYVPD010000253.1:0-3012 GCA_964453545.1 uncultured Gemmatimonadaceae bacterium | reverse complement strand
CTCTATCGATCGGAGCTACAGATGTTGGAATTCATTGCAGCTGGCGTGCTTGGCGTGGCGTCGCACATTTCGACCAAAGACTTCGTTGGGCGTCGGCTGCGGTATACGGAATGGGTCGACAAGCCGGGCATTGGCTTGTTTGCTGGAGCCGCCGCGACGGTTGTTGCGGCTCCGGTGGTTGCGGTGCTGCCGATCGTGGGCGGTCTGACGGCAGTCGCCTTCGGCGTGGCGGTCGGCACCGGAGTGGCACGAGGTGCGAGCCGGGCGCGACGCGGCTATCTCGTGGAAGACTGAACGTTGAAACTGGCAAAGGCACGAGGAGCAAGGTCATGAGCAGCGTCATGAGCAGGGGAATCGGGATTACGGCGGCCATGCTGGTGGTGGGGCTTGCGGGGTGCGCCAGCTCTTCGACCGGTTCAACCATGGACACGGCCGCGGGCCGCCGCATCCAAGATGCTGGTGTCCGTGGAGATCTGATCGGTGGCGCCGGCGCGTCGGGTGGGTCGCTCAGTGGGGCCGCCGGCGAGGTGACGTTGCGGCAGGGGCCCGACATCACGCGAGGCGAGGAGCAGGTTGATGCGTCTCTGAGCGCGTCTTGGGGGGCGCTGGTGCTCTTTCTGTCGGAGGCCGAACTGCCGGTTGGCCGAGCGGATGCGGCCAACGGCATTGCCGAGATCCGCGGTCGCTTGCCGCGTACGGATCGCAAGCGCATGAGCCACTGGGTGGACTGCGGGAGCAACATCAGAGGAGAGGTCGCCGATATTTCGTACATCGATGTGGTCATGAACATTCAGCTGCGCCCCGGAGCGGATCAGACGACCCTGTTGACGACCGAGTTCGTTGGACAGGCGCAGCCGCGAGACAACCAGACCGCTCGAATTCCATGCCGGTCGCGGGGCACGTTTGAGACCTATGTGGCCGAGCAGGTGAGATTGCGTGTGGCGGGCGACTGACCGTTTGCAGTTCTTGTCTCGCTTTGTGCGGGACGGTGGCTGGCTGACGGCTGCCTCGCTGCTGTGCTTGATGCTCTCGAGCGAGGTCAGTGCACAGGCGGGGCAGGGTCAGACAGACGACGATTCGCTTCCGAGGGTCGATCTTGAAGTGCGCGGACGCGTTGTGCTGGCCGAATCGCTCGCTCCTGTCGAGGGAGCTGTAGTCGTCGTGGCTGACAGCGCATCAGGCCGGGTTGACCGTGCTCTCACGTCAAACCAAGGTCGGTTTTCAGTCACGCTTCGAGACCTGCCGGGTGACGAGGTGCGTGTGCTGGCCATCGGTGCGGCTGCTGATGGATTTGGACGGGCAGGACCGGTGCGTATCACGTCAGAGGCCGATCTGAGACGCGTTACCCTCGTCTTGCAGGGCAAAGATGCCATTCTGATACCGAACCTCGATGAGGGGCCCGAGGGCGTCGAGGTTGGTGATGCCTCGCCCGGCCCACGTTTGGTACGCGGTCGGGTGCGCGACCACGCATCTCTGCGCACGGTTCCGTCCGCGCGTGTGGTTTTGACGGACCTTGCGACGGGGACTGAGGTGACGGTGCTAACCGATGAGCAGGGCGACTTTTCGATCGACCCTCCGTCATGGGAAGGCGACGTTTCCATCGCCGTCTCAGCGCTCGGTTATGCGGCGGCGCCGGCCCACCGCTTCGAGCTGGAGGGGGAGCCCGTCTTTGTGTCAGTAACGATCCGGGCCGAGGCTCTCGACCTGCCCGGACTCGAAGTCACGGTTCAGCGCAGCGAGCCGATCTTGGAGCGCTGGGGCGTGCTGGATCGGCGTAGTCGAGGGTTTGGCAAAGTAGTCATGGGCGAAGAGCTCGAGCAGGCCAGTCGCTTCGCGATGGGGAGGGCGTCGGCGATCTTCTGGCGCATTCCGGGTACGGTGGTGCGGCAGGGCGAGCCGACCTTTTTGCGGGCGACCCGACCCAATCCGTCAACCGAATGCGAACGGCCCGATCTCTTCGTCAACGGGGCGTTGGCGCGCAGTGGCATGCGCTCGATCGTCAACGTGACGTTTGACGACGCGGTATCCGTTCACCCAGAGAACATCGTGGCGATCGAGACGTACGATCACCCGTCCACGGTGCCGGGTGACTTTCGCGACCGGGCGAGTGCCTGCGGTGCCATCCTCATCTGGACGCGCTGACGGGCCCCTCCCGCATCATCAAGCGCTGAAGTAGGGGTTCTCGCCGCTTGAGTGATCGGTCACATCGTGGACTGCGGTCAGCTCGGGAATGGCTTCGCGCAGCATGCGCTCGACGCCCTGACGGAGCGTGAGGCGAGACATCGCGCAGCCCTGGCAACCGCCTGTCATTTCGAGATAGATCTCGGTTTCCTGCACATCGATCAGCTCGATGGCACCGCCATGGCTGGCGATGGCAGGGTTGACCTGTTGCTCGAGCACGTCGCGAACGCGCTCCGCAATGGGACCTTCCGGGGCCTTGGCCGGCCTCGATGTCTCCCGGCCGGCTGCCTCCGCGGGCACGCGCACCTGGAAGCCGCTCTCGTTCACCTGTTCGACGTAGTCGATCGTCGCACCCCGAAGGCGTTCCACCTCGGCCTCAGCGACCAGAACACGTACGCCGTCGACGCTGAACTCACTCTCGTCACTGCGGCGCTCGTCTTCGGTGACGAGGCTCAGCTCGTAGTCGGGAGCCATGGCGCTTCCCGAGACATGGATACGAAGCAGGTCGGTCGCGTCAGCTTCAGGCGAAAGAAACTGGGCCAGCATCTCGCGGGCGCGTTCAGTAAAGGTCAGCATCGGTTCTCCGGATCACACGATTCACGCAGGCCAAGGTCCCTCGGCCCTCTGTTGATAAACATTATCATTTCGATCTCAAGACGACACCCCCCGCTTGACCCTGTCGCAACGATTCCGAAACTTCCGCTGTCTTCACGGCGTGTGGCCCTGCATTTGCGGGACATCGCCGTCACTCTGCATCTGCGAGCGCGCATTGCCGCACTCGGCTGCCAAGGACTCCGAATTCAATGGCCGACCACGATCTCATGGACAAGC
>CAYVPD010000252.1:0-3015 GCA_964453545.1 uncultured Gemmatimonadaceae bacterium | reverse complement strand
CGCGGTAGTCGAGGGATCGCAGGGGGTCGGTGCAGCACGCTGCATCGGCCCCTTTGCATTGCGGAGCCGGGGGGTCGAAGCCCATCGTTGGGCGTTCGCGCCATTTTTGATCTTCTGGTGAGGATGACATGCCAACTTTCGACCTTTCGTTTCGATGCCTTCCCGGGGGCCTGCCCGGTGGTCTGCGCACGGGCTTGCTCAGCGTGGCCGTAGCCGCGCTCGGGGTGAGTGCGGCGCCTTCGGTGCTCGTGGCCCAAGACGCCAAAGACCAGCTCGCCCGCTTCATCGATGAGCGTGCCGACAGCTACGCGCAGGTCGCCCAGAACATCTGGGACCTCGCTGAAGTCGGCTACATGGAATACGAGTCGTCATCGCTTCTGCAGCAGCAGCTGCGCGACGCCGGCTTCCGGGTGGAGGCTGGCGTGGCGGGCATTCCCACGGCCTTTGTCGCGGAATGGGGTCAGGGCGGCTCGGTCGTCGGCATCATGGCCGAGTTTGATGCCCTGCCCGGCATCAATCAGGACCGCTCGGCAGAGCGTCTGCCAGTCGACGGCAAAATTGCAGGGCATGCCTGCGGGCATCACCTCTTCGGCACCGGCTCGGTAGCGGCGGCCATCGCCGTCAAAGACTGGCTCGAGCGCTCCGGTGAGCCGGGCCGTATTCGCCTCTACGGCACGCCCGCAGAAGAGGGCGGAGCCGGCAAGGTCTACATGGTTCGCGCCGGCCTGATGAACGATGTCGACGCGATGCTTCACTGGCACGCCGGCGACTCGAATAGCGCTGCCGCGACCGGTTCTCTCGCGAACAAGTCGGCCAAATTCCGCTTCAGCGGCATCTCGGCCCATGCGTCGAGTGCGCCGTGGCGCGGTCGTTCGGCGCTCGATGCCGTCGAGGCCATGAACATGATGGTCAACATGATGCGCGAGCACGTCGAGCCTGAGAGCCGCATTCACTATGTCATCACGTCGGGTGGTTCGGCCCCCAACGTCATTCCCGACAAGGCCGAGGCGTTTTACTACGTGCGGCACCCGGATCCCGCGATGGTTCACGCCAATTTCGAGCGTGTGGTGGCGGCCGCAGAGGGTGCGGCGCTCGGCACCGGTACGACCATGGAGTACGAGATCATTCACGGCATCTACAACCTGTTGGTCAACGAGCCGCTGGCGCAGGCCATGCATGACAACCTGGAGCGCGTCGGCGGCGTCGAATACACCGACGCCGAGCGCGACTTCGGAGCGGCCATTCAAGAGAGCTTTGGCTATGAACACCCTGCGCTTGAGACGGCGCAGCAGGTGGCCAACTTCTACGTCGACCCCGTCGGGCGGGGCGGCTCGACCGATGTCGGCGATGTGAGCTGGATGGTGCCCACCGCAGGGCTGCGCACGGCGACGTGGGTGCCGGGCACGGCTGCGCATTCGTGGCAGGCGGTTGCGGCCGGTGGCACCGACATCGGCAACAAGGGCATGATCAATGCGGCCAAGACGCTGGCCATGACGGCCTACGATCTGTTCACCAACCCGGCGCTGATCGAGGCTGCCAAGGCGGAGTTCGTGTCTCGTCGCGGAGATGACTTCCAGTACGATCCGCTGATTGGGGACCGCGATCCGCCGCTGGATTATCGTGCTGATGTGATGGGAGGCGCCGGGGGCGGCAGCAACTGATCGCCGGCCCCTCGCCTACCTGTCCGTAGTAACGCGGGCCCCGATCACCGAAATGGTGGTCGGGGCCCGATGTTTTCTGGCTCGCGGCTGAGTCTTACCCGTCGAGCAGCGCCTTCAGCTCGGCCGTGAAGGCCGGGTTGGCTCCGGCCAGAATCGATCCGGCATCGATCGTGACTTCGGTGCCGTCGACCCGCGTCACCATGCCCCCCGCCTCGCGGATGATCGCCACGCCCGCAGCGAAGTCCCATGGGCTCAGTCTCTGCTCCCAGAAGCCATCGAAACGCCCTTCTGCGACATAGCACAGATCCAAGGCGGCGGCGCCACCGCGTCGTGCGCCGGCCGTACTCCGGATCACGCGCAGAAACTGGTTCATGTAGACGTCGAGGTACTCGAGGTCACGAAACGGGAATCCGGTACCGATCAGCGCCCGCGCCATCGACTGGGGGCTCGATGTCGTGATGCGCTGCGCAGAGCTGGTCGCGTCGGGGGCCTTGAACGCACCCATCCCTTGTGCGGCCCACCAGCGCTCCCCTGTCGGCCCGCAGGTGACGGCGCCTACTACAAACGCACCACCGACGGCCAAGCCGACCGACGCGACATGCATCGGGTGACCGTGCAAAAAGTTGGTGGTGCCATCGAGTGGGTCGACCACCCACAGCGGAGTGCCATCGGTTGGGAGCGCCGGGGGCGCGTCATCTTCTTCGGCCAGCACCAGGTGATCGGGATGCCGCGTGTGAATCACTGCCAGCGCCGCGCGCTGCGCTGCTTCGTCGACCTCAGAGACGAAATCGGCCGTGCCCTTTTGGCGTGCATGGTCGGCCAGCACGCTCCCGGCGGCGTCAACATGCACGGCGGCGGCGGCGTCGGCGGCGGCACGTGCGGTTTCAAGCCAAGACTCCAGCGACGCATTCACAAGCACACTCCAGGGGGTTCGTGACTCGTTCTTCCTTGCTAACTTACCGCACTTCGATGTCACTCCAAGCTACGATTTCGAAACAAGACGGCGCCCGATGAGCACCCCTCAGACTTCACAACGCAAGCGCGTGTTCAGCGGCATGCAGCCGAGCGGCGAGGCGCACCTCGGCAATTACCTCGGCGCGCTGCGTCGCTGGGTCGAACTGCAAGACTCGCACGAGTGCATCTTCTGCATCGTTGACGACCACGCGATCACGGCTGGCGGCGATCCGGCTGAGCTGCCGGCTTGCACCTTTGACCTCGCCGTGAGCTTTCTGGCGGTCGGGCTCGATCCGGCCAAGGCGCTCATCTTCGTGCAGTCTGACGTGCCCGAGCACACCGAGTTGGCGTGGCTGTTCAATGCGGTCACGCCGGTCGGCGATCTCGAGCGCATGACCCA
>CAYVPD010000251.1:0-3037 GCA_964453545.1 uncultured Gemmatimonadaceae bacterium | reverse complement strand
AGGCCCCCCGAAACCTTTCTGGGAGTTTGAGCCGTGCCGGACCGCCGTGCGTTTCTCTCGACTGTAGGCCTGCCCGCGCTTGCCGCGGCCACCGGTGTCACGCTGCGCCCGACGCAGTTGGCGGCCGAGGCGCTCGATCTCGTGCCCATGCTCCGGTCCCATCGGGGTTTGCCTGCCGATGTGGCCAGCGACGAGACCTTCTGGATGGAAGTCGCCCGAGCCTTCACCGTCGACCGCACTCTGGTCAACCTGAACAACGGCGGGGTCAGCCCGGCTCCCGAATTCGTGCAGGCCGCCATGAAGCGGCACCTCGACTTCAGCAACGAGCTGCCCGCCTACACGATGTGGCAGATTCAGGAGCCACGGCGCGAGGGCGTCCGCCAGCGCATTGCGCGGGCCTGGGGCGTCGACGCCGAAGAGGTGGCGTTTACGCGCAATGCCTCTGAGGGCCTTCAGACGTGCCAGTTCGGCATCGATCTGCAGCCCGGCGACGAAGTTCTCACGACGACGCAGGATTACGGTCGTATGATCACGACCTTCGAGCAGCGCGAGCGCCGCGAGGGCATCGTGCTTCGCCAGATCGTGATTCCCACACCGGCCGAAGATCCCGCCGAGGTCGTGCGGCTCTTCGAAGAGGCGATCACGCCGCGCACCCGGGTGATCCTGGCCTGTCACATGATCAACCTGACGGGCCAGATCCTGCCGATCCGTGAGCTCGTGGCGATGGCTCGGCGCTATGACATCCCTGTGATTGTCGATGGGGCGCACGCACTGGCCCATTTCGACTTCACGTTGGCCGAACTCGAGTGCGACTACTACGCGACGTCGCTGCACAAGTGGCTCTTCGCGCCGGTCGGTACCGGCTTGCTCTATGTGCGGCAAGACAAGATCGCCGATCTGTGGCCCCTCATGGCGGCGCCCGAAAAGATGGACCACGACATTCGCAAATACGAAGAGATCGGCACGCATCCCGCCGCCAACACGTTGGCCATCGGTGAGGCGCTGACCTTTCACGAGTCGCTGCAGCCGAAGCGCAAAGAGGCGCGCCTCATCTATCTGCGCAACTACTGGGCCGAGCGGCTGCTGACGCACGATCGAGTGCGCCTGCACACCTCGCTGGCTCCGGGCATGGCCTGTGGTATCGCCAACGTCGAGGTCGAAGGCATCGCAACCAACGCCCTGCAGCAGTATCTGTGGACGACGCATCGCATCTTCACGACGCCGATCAACCACGCCGAATACACGGGCCTGCGCATTTCGCCCTCGGTCTACACGACGCTTGAAGAGCTTGATCGCTTTGTTGATGCCATGGAGCACGCCATTCGCCACGGGGTACCGGCGTAACGGGCGAGCGAGTTCGCAACGGGCTCGCAGCGGCGGGCCCAGGCCGGGAGTCTGCGGCCCGAACGCGTCTTCAGCCCGGTGCATCTGGAAGCGGGGCGGGGGAATGGTAGTTTAGGCCATGCTTCGAATTACCATTCTCGGCACGGCTGCGGCGCGTCCCACGCCGGGTCGCAACGTCACGGCGCTCGCGGTCCAGCGAGAGGGCGACGTGCTGCTCTTCGACTGCGGAGAGGGCACGCAGCGTCAGATGATGCGCTTCAGCACCGGCTTTGCCGTGCGTTCGATCTTCATCACGCATCTGCACGCCGACCACGTGCTGGGGCTGCCCGGGCTGCTGCGCACGATGGCGCTCCAGGGCCGTACTGAAACGCTTCATCTCTACGGCCCTCCGCGCTCGACCCGCACCCTCAACGAGTTGGTGCACCTCGGGGTGGAGCGTGTTGGCTTTCCGGTCGAGATCGCCGAGATCTCGCCGGGCGAGTTTGTGGAATACGGCGGATGGCGTGTCGAAGCCTTCGACGTCTCGCACACGACCCATGCTGTGGGATGGGCGCTGCGCGAAGATGAGCGCCTTGGTCGCTTCGATGTCGAGCGGGCACGGGCGTTGGGTGTGCCTGAGGGCCCGCTCTTTGGACAGCTGCACCGCGGAGAGCCGATCGACGTCGACGGACGCGTGATCACGGCCGCTGACGTGGTTGGACCCGCCCGGCCGGGGCGCAGCTTCGTCTTCACCGGTGATACGCGACCGGCTCCGTCGGTCGCCGAGGCGGCGCGTGGCGCCGATCTGCTGATTCACGACGCGACCTTTCTCGAAGACGAGGCCGAGCGTGCCGACGAAACCGGCCACAGCACGGCGGCCGGGGCGGCACGCCTGGCACGCGATGCGGGCGTGCGACAGCTCGTACTGACCCACCTTTCGGCCCGGTACTCCGACACGCCGCACCTGCTCGAGCATGAGGCGCGCGACATCATGCCGGGTGCCCGGGTTGCACACGATGGACAAGTGATCGAGGTCGGCTGGCAAGACGACGAGGCCGAGCCGGCATGACGACGAGCGGGGTGCGACCGGCATGAGGCTGCGGGTTCCGGGCGACAAATCCATCAGTCAGCGCGCCCTGATCTTGGGCGCTCTGGCCACCGGCGAGAGCCGCCTGCGTGGCGTCTTGCCCGCGGCCGATCCGCGCTCCACGGCTTCGGCACTGCGCACCCTCGGCGTCGAGATTCCGCCCCTGCCGCACGCTGGGGCCGAGTTTCGCCTGCCTGGTCTCGGTTTACGGGGACTGGTTGCGCCCTCTGCACCCCTCGATTTCGGCAATAGCGGCACCGGGACGCGGCTGCTGATGGGCGTGTTGGCGGCGCAGCCATTTGCCGCAGTGCTCGACGGTGACGCCTCGCTGCGCTCGCGACCCATGGGCCGCGTGACGCGCCCCTTGAGTCTGATGGGCGCGCGCTTCACTTCGCTCGGTGAGCCCGATCGTCTGCCGTTACGCGTGGAGGGCGCCCCGCTGAGCTCGCTGGACTACGACACGCCCGTGGCGTCAGCACAGATCAAGAGCGCCCTGCTGCTGGCCGGCGTCGCGGGTGGGGTGCCCGTGCTGCTGACCGAGCCCGGTATTTCGCGAGATCATACGGAGCGCATGCTGAGTGCTGCCGGGGCGCCCGTTTTGCGTCACGTGCGCGACCAGGGTGTGCG
>CAYVPD010000250.1:0-3040 GCA_964453545.1 uncultured Gemmatimonadaceae bacterium | reverse complement strand
CAGGGACCCCGATCCGGTCATCTTCTTCGAGCACAAGTCCCTCATGGCGACCAAAATTTAAATCACATTGGGCCCTCTCGATGGCTGGCGCCTTTCTATGTGGCGCTACGATGTTTATGATCAACCCAGGTGCTACCTTCTTAGCTGCTGCATCTGTCGTTGGGCGCACGCTTGACTGGGGTGCCGCTGGTCGCGCGCATCGGGCTGTCGAGTGACCTGCCTCGAAATGACAAATACCGCTGGCTGTTTCGTCACCTTGTGGCACACACGGTCGTCAACAGCGAGAGCTTGCGCGAGGCTTGGCTGACCGCGATGCCTGAGCTCGACCCGGCCCGTATCTCGGTCATCTACAAAGGTGTGGCCGTGCCGTCAGACCTGCCCTCGAGGAGTCAGGCCCGTGCCGCCCTCGGGCTGGAGCCCGACGAGTTTGTCATCGGTGGCGTCGGTCGGCTGGTCGAACAGAAGCGCTTCGACCGATGGCTGCATGTGCTCGCCGAGTTGCCCGGGCACGTGAAGGGCGTGTTGGTCGGCGACGGCCCCTTGCGGCCCTCCCTTCATCAGCGGGCCGCAGATCTGGGTGTGGCCGACCGGGTGCGGTTCACCGGCCATCTTTCGTCGGCGTGGCGCGCGCTCCCTGCATTTGATGCGCTGCTGATCACCTCAGACCGCGAAAGCATGGCCAACGTGATGCTCGAAGCGATGGCCGTGGGCGTTCCCACCCTCACGACTCCGGTCGACGGAGCTCGTGAGGCGCTTCTGGCCGGCCCGCCTCACGCCCCCCCTGCAGGCCGCGTGGCCGACGCCTTCAGCGCCGAAGCCCTGCGGGCACTTGCCGAGCCGTTGACCTCTGACATGCGGACGCTACATCAGATGGCGCAATCTGCAGAGGCGCGAGCAAGAGACGCCTTTGCGCCCGAGGCCTCAGCGATGGCATGGGAGGCCACCCTGCAGCACATCGTGCAAGACCGCCGAAGCTCCCGCAGCTAACGTTCAGCTTCGGGGTTCAGGAGTGGTCGTGCTCGGCGTCGTCGCCGTGTGAACCGCTGTGCTCCAGTGCGTCGAAGACCTCTGCAAGCGGCACGACGTGCGCCACGGCTTCCACTCCACCCGCCCGGGCAAAGTGCAGTCGCACCGCGCGAGTCTGGCCCGCAAGCAGGGGCGCCTCGATGCCTTCGAGCATGACATGATCGCCCGCCGGGGCGAGTCGCAGTTGTTCGCCTGGTGGCACATCGAGACCCCCATCAGCGTGCATCATCTGCAACATGCCATCGGCCTCGGTGGTGTGATGCAAACTGACGAGGCTCACACCCTCGACCTCGACCGCCTCAAGGCGATCTCCCGCTCCTGAGTGGTCTTCAACGGTGAGGTACAGTGCCGCCCGCTCCGGGGTCACCGGCTCGCCGATGACGACTGGACCAATCTCGAGGCCCGCATGACGCTCAGCGTCTGAACCACAGGCGCCTGCGAAAAGCGTGAGCCCGGCGATGAGCGCGATGCGGCTGACGGTCGAGCGCCCTGATGACAGGCTCGCCTCGTCTTGCTGACTGCGTCGATACCAGCGAAACCAGAGAATGGTGATCGAGGTCCACAGCACCAGCGCCCCCCCGACCTTCATCAGCAGCCCGGCCACGAGCTGATCATCACGCGTCGACAACGTGCCCACAGGCGGCGCCAGCTCGAAGGTGGCGTACACGGGCACCTCACTGAACGTGAGGAACGCAAAGACCCCAGTATTGACCAACGTTGCGGCGATCAGGTAGCCCATCTTGAAGGGCTCCTGAATCCAGTCCCGCTCCGGCAGATTGACCGCAACGGGCCACCAGAAGACGACACCGCTAAAGAGCCACAGCATGTCGAGTGCAAATGACCCCCACTGCCGCGCCATCAGCGTATCGGCCAATGCCGGCCAATGCGTCAGCCCCATCAGGCCGGTGAACACGATCAGCGCCGCGATCGGCTGGGAGAGCACCCGCACGATCAGCGCAATCGGCCCCACGCGCATCAGCGCATGGAGAGCAGCGCGCGGCGTGCCGAGCAGGAGCAATGGAGGAGCGGCGACCGCGATGAGCAGGAATTGCACCATGTGCACACTCGCCAGATAGCCCGCGCCCAGAGCACCCACTGGCCAGTCGAGCGCAATCCACAACAGCAAAACGCCCGCCACTGAAAACCCTCGCCGAGCCAAAGGCGAAAACCCGTCTGTCGTCTCATCGCCGTAACGTCGATGGATCGAAGAGAGCACCAGTGCCAGCACTCCTACAAAGAGCCAGACGCCGGGATAGGCCTTCCAGCTCCATGACCACGCCGTTCCCTGGGCTGCGCACCACCATTGCATGACGTTCAGTTGCCTCGCTCTGAAGTGGCCTCAGCCAGAGGATCTCCCCCGGCCACGAGTACAGGCAGATCACGAATCCAGTCCCGCTGCCGGGTGCCCCACGGATACGCCACGCGCGCGACGTCGTCAGGGCCGAAGGCCAAAACCTGCGCCGCATGCCCCACGAAATACCCGCCGTCAGGAGAGGGTGTATCAGGCGCAACCACCGAGCCGGGAACGCCGACGGCGGCTTCAAGTGCGGCAATCTCTTCGCGCGATCCCCAAAGACCTACGAAGCGCGGATGCAGCTGCCCCAGCCACTCATCGAGACGCTCGGGCGTATCGCGATCGGGGTCAGTGGTCACGAAGAGCACATCGACTTGGCGCGTGAGTTCGAGCGGCAGGTCACGCATGACCGCGGCAAGATTGGCCATGTGCACCGGGCAGATGTCAGGGCAGTTGGTGTAGCCGAAAAAGAGCAACGTGACGCGGCCCGGTGTGTCACCGCGCAGCTCGAAGGGCTCGCCATGCTGGTCTGTCAGGGTGAACGGCGGGAGTGCGACGGGGGGGTCGATGGCTCGGCCACCTGCCCCGTCGGCGGCAGCCGGGGGGGCACCGGCATCGGAACACGCCGCGGCAGCGACCACGCCCGAAACCGCCAGCACGCGCACAGCCTCACGACGCAGCCGGAGTGCGCGTGATGCCACGGCGGCACCAAAAAAGGCG
>CAYVPD010000249.1:0-3043 GCA_964453545.1 uncultured Gemmatimonadaceae bacterium | reverse complement strand
CGCTTGCGTCGCGACGATCAAGGTGAGCGTGGCAAACAGACCGACGAGAGAGGCTGAGGCGCGCGAAGCTCCGGCCCGGCGCGACTCCGTAATGTGGCACTCCGTGAGCGGGCGCCCCGGCGTCTGGCGCTCCGTCATGGCGTCTTCATGAGATGCGCAAACCCGCTGCGAAACTTGGCAACCTTGGGAGCCACCACCGCCTGGCAATACGGCATGCGCGGGTATCGCTCGAAGTAGCGGTGGTGCTCCGGCTCGGCCTTCCAGAACCGCTCGAACTCTGAGACCTCAGTGACAATCGGAGCCGGCCACACCCCTTCGCGCGTGAGCTCTTCGATGACCTGGTGCGCCGTGGCCGCCTGCTCGGGCCCGTGCGTCAAAATGATCGAACGGTACTGAGGCCCGACGTCAGCTCCTTGTCGGTCGCGCGTGGTCGGATCGTGGATCGCAAAGAAAATGCGCAGGAGATCGGCAAACGAGATCTCGTCAGGGTTGAAGCGAACCTGCACGACTTCGGCATGCCCAGTCGTGCCCGAGCACACCTGTCGATAGGTCGGCTCAGAGACAAACCCGCCCGAGTATCCTGAGGTGACCTCATACACTCCTTGTACCGATTGGTACACTGCTTCAAGGCACCAGAAGCATCCCCCGCCCAAGGTTGCCGTCTGAGTTGTCGTCTCGGTTGTTGTCTGAGTTGCCATTTGGGTCACTCTCCGGGCTTGCGTGCGACGATCTGAACGACCGAGCTGAGGCCGTTGTGCCCCTGGCCTTCGTGAATTTCGCGCTCAACCTCAGCGGCATGCAGAAACTCGAGCCCGGCCAGCTCCTGCTGCAGCTGGTCAAGCGTCACCAGCAATTCGGGCGACTGCGGCCCACCTGTGCCATAGCTCAGCTGCTTGGGGGTATAGGCCTCCATCAGAAAGACGCCTCCGGGGCGCAATCCCTCGACAACGCGCCCGAGCACGGCAGCCCGAAGGGTTGGCGGCAGGTGCATGAAGATGGCGACGATACCGGACCAGCTCTCCGCCTCGATCTCGTAGTGCTCGAGATCAGCCAGCGTGATCTCGACCTGAACGCCCTGTGCGTCGGCGAGTGCACGGGTCTTCTCCAATCCACGCGCCGAAAGATCAACGGCAGTCACTTCGTGGCCGAGACTCGCCACGAATACGGCGTTGCGCCCTTCGCCCTCGGCCAGGCAGAGCACGGGACCCAAGGGGATCTGCCCGGCCTCGGCGCGCAAAAAATCATTGGGCTCGGTGCCGTAGAGATAGTCTGCGCCGCCAAAGCGCTCGTTCCAGATCGTCATGAGTCTGCCTGACGCGTCAGTGCAAGCGCATTAATGCAAAAGCGCAATCCTGTGGGACGGGGCCCGTCAGGAAACACATGCCCGAGATGTCCGTCACAGACATTGCAGCGCGTTTCGATGCGATGCATGCCGTGGGAGCGGTCTTCGACATAGGCGATCACGTCGTCGTGAACCGGGCGGGTAAACGACGGCCATCCGCTCCCTGACTCATACTTCTCGGCGGCATCAAACAACTCGGTCCCGCAGCCCGCGCACGCGTAGCGACCCGGCTCGAACTTCGAGCACATCTCTGACGAAAACGGACGCTCCGTGCCTGCCTGACGCAGCACGTAGTACTGCTCGGGAGTCAGCTGAGCTCGCCACTCTTCGGGCGTCAGCTCCAGTCGGCGGGGGGCTTCAGGCCCTGCGCCGCGCGCATAGGCGAGCACGTGACTCCAATCGAAATCTGACATCAGGCACCAGGGTTCAGGATTGAGTCGATGGGTTCAGCGACGCATCAACGGGTTCAGCGTCGGGAGCGGCGGGCAGCACGCTACGCACGGTGTCGACCATGCGATCGAGCAGCGCCCGATCAACGTCGCGTGACGTCGCCTCGAAAACCTGCCGGCCATCGGGGGCAAAAATCATCAGGTTCATGTGCTCTGTTGCAAACGGGTAGTGCTCGGCCCAGTACCCGCCCCAGTCGAGCAACACCCACTCTTCGGGTTCCTTTGAAAACGAGCCGCGCACCAACCCTTTGATGAAAAAGGGCACACCCCGCAGATGGGCTACACCCGCCAAGATCACCCGCTGCGTCGCGAGCTCACCCTCAAACGCCGCACTTAGCGCTTCTGCCCAGGCCTGGCTGAATTCCGAGCCCTCGCGATCGGCCGCCATGACGATCACAACCCGGCCGGCAAAGTCGGCCTCGGACCATCGCTGCCCGAACTGGTCTTCGAGCTCAAACGGGACCAGTTGAACCACATCATCGCGTTGGGCGTGAAGCGGCAGCGCGGCGCCAAAGCCAAGCGCAGCGCACAGCAGCGCACCGAGGGCAACGGGCCGCGGCAAACGCGAATGTGTTTGCTTCATGTGGTGTACACCCCTGCCAGATCTGGACCGACACAAGGAGTCTAACACTTCATCGGTCTGGAATGTCTCTCTCCACGGGCCCTCTGCCCAGCAACCTGATGCAGGAATTTGACTCGAGGTCAGTATACATGGCGATGAATGCTTGTCGTGCTCCGCGGAGCGCAAACCTGCTCCAGGCGGGAGCATCTCTCACACGCGGTGCGGCCGTGCTGGCTCTGGTGGTCTTGACCGACGCATTGCCTGTTCAGGCGCAAGATCCCGCCGGTGCACTGTTGGCCCGCATCGAAACGTATGAAGTTGGTGATGCCCGGCCACCCGTAGCTGAGGGCACGGCCCTGCGCTCTCTGACGCTCGACGAGGCCATGGCGATCGCCCTCGAGGTCAACCTCGACTTGCAGAGCACCCGTCTCGATGCGCTGTCACAGGAGCTTGGACTGACCCAAGCGCGGGGGGCGTTCACGCCGACCTTCAGCACAACCCTCGGCTACAATAACCAGACGCAGCAAACGACCAGCCAGCTCGACGGTGGCGCGACCATCACCAACAAGCGCGCGACGCTGAACACGGCGCTGCAGCAGGCTTTGCCTTGGTACGGGGGACGCCTGGCCGCCAACTTCAACAACTCGCGCCTCGAGACCGACAATGTCTTTGCGACGCGCAACCCGGGAT
>CAYVPD010000248.1:0-3047 GCA_964453545.1 uncultured Gemmatimonadaceae bacterium | reverse complement strand
GCCTTGTAGGCGGCGATCCCACCGGTAACTCCTAAAACGACTCGGCGTCCCCGCCAGGGCGGAGCCGCCTCGCGGATACGCGATGACACCGTCGAAGAAGCCTCAGGGCTCGTGGCGGCGGCGCTTCATGAGGCGAAACTCGAGCTGTCCCGAAGAGAGAGCCTCAAGCGAACGCGTCGTGAGCTTCTTGCCCGCACCCAGTGGCAGAACTTCGCGCGGCAGCGCATTGAGCTCGCGCGCGTACTTGGCGGCGACCAGCACGCCCAGATACTTGCTGTAGGTGTGCTCGGCGACGTCGTCGGGAGTGAAAACTCTCATGGATTGGCTCCAGTTGCAGTTGAATCGGAGGGTAAAGATGCACTGTTCTCCAACATCGCAACAGCACCCTGTCGAAGTTTGTTCACCAAGTCTGCCATTTCGGGATCATCGGGAGACCTGCCAGGCGTGCCCGGGCCGCTCCCATCTTTTGCAAGCGCGCCTACCCGCTCCACCGCCGCGTCGAGATCATCATTCACGACTACGGCGTCGAATTCGCTCACGGCATCAAGCTCTTCCAAGGCCGACCGAAGCCGGCGCTGTACCTCTTCTTCGGCTTCCGTGCCTCGGCCACGCAGCCGATCGATCCACTCGTCAGCCGACGGCGGCAGCACGAACACCAGCAACGCTGAGGGAATGCGTTCACGAATCTGGCGGGCGCCCTGCACATCGATGTCGAGCACCGCATGACACCCGTTGTCGGCCGCAGCAGCCAGGGCACGCCGGGGCGTGCCGTAGAAGCGATCGTGCACGCGAGCCCATTCGGCGAGCTCATCTCGCTCAATCCAACGCCTAAATTCGGGCTCTTCGAGAAATTCGTAGTCGACGCCATGAACCTCACCCGGGCGAGGAGGCCGTGTGGTCGCCGAGATCGAAAAGACGAATTGCGGATCTGAATCCACAAGCCTGCGCGCAATCGTCGTCTTGCCAGCTCCGCTCGGCGCGGAGAGTACCAGCGGACGCGGCCCGGGAGCTCCGGTCACTCGATGTTCTCCACCTGCTCACGCAACCGCTCGATCTCTTCTTTCATCGCGACCGAAGCGTGCGCGATCTCTGCATCGTTGGCCTTGCTCCCGATGGTGTTGGCCTCCCGGTGCATCTCTTGAACGACAAACGAGAGGCGCTTGCCGACTGCTTCGGAACCCCCAACGTCAAGGGTCTCACGAAACAACTCGACATGCGAGCGGAACCGCACGATCTCTTCGTTGATGTCCCATTTCTCTGCGAGATAGGCCACCTCACGAGCTAGACGGTCCTCATCAACTTCGGTCGACTGGGCCAGATCTTGAATCTGTGCTCGCAACCGATCCCGCTCCGCCTGCAAGCGCGTGGGAGCACGGCCTTCGACGCGCGTCAGCTGCGTGCTGATGGCATCAAGTCGCCCCTGAAGATCGAGCTGCATGCGCGCACCCTCGACTTCGCGCATGCGCACTAGGTCTCGGGCCGCGGCTTCGACCACTGCGGCAAGTTGCTGCGACGACACGTCAGGCTGCTCCGTCCGGCCGTCGGGCGAGCGGAAGACATCGGAGAATCGCAGTAGCATCGACACATCGGGTTGGCCCGAAAGTCCCAGTTCATCGGCCATGCGGCGAAGCTCATCGACATAGTGCTTCGCACGGCGAGCATCGGCGCGGGGCAGGTCATCATCAGGTGCGCCCTCAGGTCGATCGAGGGTGATGGCGACTGTGGCGTGGCCCCGATGGAGAAAAGGTCGCAGCCATCCCTGCACCTCATGCTCGAACCGGTCGAATCCAGCCGGGGTTCGCACGCTGCAGTTGAGAAAGCGGTGGTTCACCGTCTTGATCTGGACCCGAAGCAGCCGCTCACCAAACTGCTGCTGCGCCTCTCCAAACCCTGTCATGCTGCGAATCATGGGCACTCCTGCGTGTGACCTTCAAGATAGACGCGAGAGCAGGTCGCGTGAAGCGTTACACGAGAGTGCTCGAAAGACTCAGTTCCACAGTGTCCAGCGCACGCCGTAGATGGCTCGGGTACGCGGCAGAATGCGGTCGGGAAAGTCCTGATTGTTGCGCCGCAAGAACAAGTTCTCCCAGCGAATGAACACCCGGACCGACTGAATGCGAATGTGCAACCACGCATTCCAGCTCTGATAGAAGGGCACACGGAGCAAGCCCACGGCATCACTGGCGCCCTCCTCACCGGGAGCGATCGGCGCCATCGCCGGATCAACCCAGGGAATCAGCATCGGGTCGCGCCCTTCGACCTTCACTTGGGCCCGAATCTCGAGCTGATCGTTCTGGTAATACTTGCCCGCGAAATCAAAGCCTCCGGTGTAGCGGCGCTTCGGCCTCCACGCGGCCTCGGCATCCCACTGCATCAAGGTGCCAACCAGAGACAACCCCTCAATCACGGGGAGGGCAAGACGCCCCGAGACCTCATAGCCCATGGCCTCAGGCATGCGCGAGAGCACCGACGTCGACCGCGTCGCCAGGCCGAAGAGCGGCACGAGCGAGTCGGCTTCAATGCGGTGCCATGCGCCCGTGAGATCCAACGGCCCGAGGTCGAGTCGCGCACCGGCCCGCAACGCTGTGCGATCCGAGCGGCGCCAGAGCTGACTCAGGGAATCGGGGAGCAACGGATCAGTCACCGGGTTGCCCAGACTGTCGAGTTCCGGTGCCGGTACGTCGACTCGGGGCTCGAAGAAGCGCGCGCCCCGCTGCCCGGAATCCCACGCTCCAAACAAGGAGAGTCCGAAAACAGGTGCGGTCCACGCCTTAAAGCCCGCCGTCGCGAGGCTTGTGCCCTGCCACTGGTCCCGGTGCGACTCGACAGACAAACCGCCGATGCCCGGCAACTCCACACCCCCGAAAAGGTCGAGTCGGCTGTCGGGCACCAGATTGCCGCCGAAGGCACGATACGACCCCGTCGTCCAGAGACGGGCCGTGCCGAGCGGACGGTCGAGTCCAAGGCGCAGTCCGTACTGCCTGTGAGACGCATCGACCGGCGTCAAGCCATCGTCATCGGCCTGGACCGAGCTGCCGCCCACAAAC
>CAYVPD010000247.1:0-3054 GCA_964453545.1 uncultured Gemmatimonadaceae bacterium | reverse complement strand
TGCGGCGGCCGTCGGAAGCGGTACAAGCACCGCTGCAACACCCCACGCCAAAAACTCCGAGGTGGCCATGGCCCCCGCGCGGCTCAGTGCGAGATCAGCAATACCCAACGCACTGTCCATATCGTCGAGAAAGCCCCGCACATGCACATGCGCGGGTGACCCCGCCTCAGCCAGCCCCTGCTGCACCTGCTCGAGATGCGACGGCCCGGTCGACCACAGCACCTGCAGGCCACGGGGCCCTGCGGCACCCTCCGTTTCCAGCCATTCGAGCACGGCCGCATTGAGCGCGGCCGACCCCTGACTTCCTCCCACGACCAACAGCACGGGCAGATCGGGCTGAAGCCCGAAATTGCGCAGGGTCTCAGAGCGATCGATGGCTCGAGGATGCCGAATCGGGTTACCGCCGATCGTGATGTGCTCACGAGCAGCGGCCGCGATCCCCGCACCCGCCTCGGGATAGGCGAGATGGATCTCCCGGGGCTGCCCCCAGCGCGCCAACAGGCGCGTGACGAGGCCCGCCGCCGCATTTTGCTCCTGAAGCACGAGCGGCACCTTCTGCAAGCGAGCTGCGAGCCCTGCCGGCAGACCCGCATAGCCCCCCGTCACCACCACGAGGGCCGGCCGCAGACGTGCGAAGAGACGCTGCACCCGCGCCAGCGCTCCGGCGGCCCGGAACAGTGCGCGCAGCACCTTCCACGGCGACGCGGTACGCGGCAGTCCTTCGACGTCGACCAACAGGTGCTCGCGGCCGAGCTCCGGCAGCTTGCGCGCCTCGATGCCGCGGCGGGCACCCACAAAAAAGGCGCGCACGTCGGGGCGCAGATCTTCGAGGGCGGCAGCCAGCGCCAACGCCGGATAGAGATGCCCCCCGGTGCCCCCGCCCGAGAAGACCACGACCGGCCCGAGGGCCGGCGAACCCTGCGCTTCACCACTCCGCGCTTCACCCCGTTGCGCTGCAGCACTGCGCGCTGCAGGCATCGACGTGCCCGCCATCCCCGTCGTCGACGTCATCGCTTCAGGCATGGGTCTGCCTCATACGACGGGCGCTCTGGGGGAGCGGCACCAGCACATTGGCGGCCTGCAGGTCGGGGCGCTGGCGCTCACGATCATCTTCGGGTCGCCAGTCACGATCGGTCTCACGCGCGATCGACATCAGCACGCCGATCGCTGCCAAGGTGATCACCAGGTTGGAACGACCATACGAAATCAGCGGCAGGGCGAGCCCGGTCGTGGGCACGAGGCCCAGCCCCACAGCCATATGCAGCACTGCGTGCAGGGCAATGAGGTTTGTGAGCCCCATGGCAACCAAGCGTCCGAAGAGCGTCGGAGCGCGCATGGCAACGCGGTAGCCGAGCCAGATCAGCACCACAAAGCTCGCCACCACCGCAATCACGCCCATCAAGCCCCATTCCTCGCCGATCAGCGCGAAAATGAAGTCGTTGTGGGCTTCGGGCAGAAAGCCGTACTTCTGGCGTCCCTCTCCGAACCCTCGGCCAAGCAATCCGCCTGAACCCAGTGCGATCATCGACTGGGTGGCTTGGTACCCTGCCCCCTTGGCCATCGCCACGGGATCGGTAAAGGCGAGCAGTCGCTGCGCGCGGAATCCGACGTCAAACTGCGCCTTCACGACGGGAAGCATGAGCAGCCCAAGAAACGCGAAGTGCCCCAACCGCCCACCACCCGCGTACACGACCGTCGCAGCCGCTGCGGCGATCAGCACGGCCGTCGACAAGTCGGGCTCAAGTGCAACAGGCACGAGCAGCACGCCCCAGATGAGCAAAAAGGGCAGCAGGCCGCGCGAAAGGGAGTGCAACTGGCCCTGCTTGCGCACCACGAGCATGGCCGTCCAAACGACCATCGCCAGCTTGGCAGGGTCGGAGGGCTGGAAGGTCACTCCGAGACGCAGCCAGCGGCGCGCGCCATTGATCTCGGGCGCAATCGCCTCGGTGCCGGGCAAGATGACCACCACGAGCATCGCGACACAGACCCAAAGCAGCGGCCATGCGGCCCGATTCCAGAACTCGACCGGAATACGCGCGCAGATGATGAGCGCGAGCAGCCCCACCGCCGCACCGCCGGCTTGGCGCACGACGAAGTAGTAATCCGCCAAACCCTCTTGCTGCGCCATGAAGGCACTGGCCGAATAGAGCGTGACCAGGCCGAAGGCGAGCAGGAGTAGCGTAATGCCAAACAGGGCTGTCGACTCCCACCCCCGCCCCAGCCCGATGTCGGGGAGGGCCGGCTTCGCCGGGGCCAGATCAGTCAGATGGCGGGGCATCAGGCAGCCACTCCCTGAGCGAGCTCGGCAAACACGTGACCGCGGTGCACGTAGTTGTCGAACTCGTCAAATGACGAGCAGGCAGGGCTGAGCAGAACCAGATCTCCCGGGCACGCATGCCGCCGCGCCACTGCCACTGCATCGGCCAGCTTTTCGGCGCGCACCAGAGTTGGCGCTGCCGCCGCCTCAAAGGCACTCCATGCGCGCTCCAGTTCATTGGCAATGCGTGCTCCGGCCGCGCCAAAGCACACCACCGTCTGAGCCCGCCCTGTGAGGGCCTCGGCCAGCGGCGCCATCGATTCGCCCTTGTCTTGTCCACCAAGCAGCACGATCAACGGGCGCGTGAGACTCGATACGGCACCCAGCGTCGCACCCACATTGGTCGCCTTGGAGTCATCAACCCATAGCACGCCCCCCTCGTCGGCCACTGGCGCCATGCGGTGCGGCAGCGCCTCGGCCGTGCGCAACCCGGTACAGATCGCCTCGATCGAAGCCCCGGCCAAGCGCGCGGTCAGTGCGGCAGCCAGCGCGTTGGCCATGTTGTGCTGGCCCAGCAGAGGCAGCTCGTCGCGGGCGATGAGCACCTCTTCGGCCCCATCAGGCGTCAGCTTGAGAGTGAGATGTCCATCTCGCTCAAAGGCATGCAGCGGGCTCGAACCCTCGCGCCCCGTCGAAAACATGAAGCGCTCACCCTGGGCATCACCCGGCAGCTCCAGTACCTCGGGCTGATCGGCCAACACCCAGCGGCTCGTCTTGCTTGCATTGTCAAACATGCG
>CAYVPD010000246.1:0-3063 GCA_964453545.1 uncultured Gemmatimonadaceae bacterium | reverse complement strand
GCAAGATGTTTTTTGACCACCCTTCAACAAGCTCGCCAAGGCTCGTGTACATGCGCGTGGCAAAGGCATCTTCGGCGGCGCGCAGGCTCAGGCGATGCCCCAAGCGAACCAGCCGCTGAGCAAAACGCATGTCTTCAACCACCTCGGCGCGCAGGGCTTCGTGTCCACCGATGGCCTCGTAGGCTTCCCGTCGAACCATGATGTACTGGCCATTGGCGATTGCATCGCGCCATTGATGCGGCGCGAGGGTGCGCCGCGTGTCGGGATAGCGAGAGAGAATGCCCATGAAGATCTGGGGCTGCACCAGGCATTCCCAGAAACTGAGCATCAGCTGTCGGCCCGCGAGGGTGAGGGCATCGGCACGGTCGGCCTCCAGCGCTGCGAGCGCTCGAGCGAGCAAATCGGGCGCGTGCACCGTGTCGGCATCGGTGAAGAGTAGAATGTCGCCACGCGCCTGCGTGGCGCCCTGATGGCATGCCCAATTCTTGCCCAGCCATCCCTCGGGAAGCTCGGCACCGTCGATTACCTCGATGCGCTCGGCGCCAGCCGTAGCCACGAGCCGGGCCCGAGCGGCCGTATCGTCATCGCTGCGGTCATCGACCACGATGACTTCGAAGGGCACCCCCTGCGACTGCGCCAACGAGGCGACAACCCGCTCGATGTTGCGTGCCTCGTTGCGGGCTGGCACGATCACGCTCACGCGAGGTGTAGCCGCGCCGGCAACCAACTCGTGGTGTCGGTCGAGCGGTATGTCCAGCGGTGGCAACGGGCGAGGAAGCCGTATGCGCGCGAGAAACACTACGACGGCAAGGGCCCACGGCGTCGCCCAAAGGGCTCCGACAAGCCAGGGAGCCGCGGCCTGCACAGACTCGACAATTGACACGGTGGCTTCAGACATCTCGAGTTCGGGTTCGGCAGAGCTCTGGCATGAGACGGGACCCCAGACCTCGGCGCGGGGTTGTGCAGCGCTGAAACACGCGTACCGTCAGGGGCCTTCAGGGGTCCGTCGCTCAGACGGCCTCGCCCCTGACCTTCTTTCGTTTTGAGCACCGTGCCCGCATACCCTCGCGCATGACAGCCTTCTCTGACGCCGAACTCGCCGCACTGCGATCGAACTATCCGATCCTGCAGCAGCGCAACTACCTGAACTCGTGCTCGCTGGGTGCGCTGTCGACCCGTGCCGAAGCCTATCTCGACGAATTTCGGGAGCGCTGGCACACGATGGGGGCCTCGGCCTGGTACGAGCACTGGATGGGCCGACTGCAACTGCTGCGTGAGCGTGCCGCCGCACTGCACGGAGCCCGCGCCGTTGAGGCGGCCCTGTTGCCCTCGGTGTCAGCCGGTCTTTCGGTGCTGACCGAATGCCGCGAAATGCATGATGCAATCGCAGCGGGTCGCACCCGGGTGATCTGTACTGAGCTCGACTTTCCGACCCTGCTCTATCAATTTCGGGTCAAGCCCGAGATCGAGTTGGTCGTGCTGCCCAGTGACGACGGCGTCTCGGTCGACCTGGCACGTTTCGCCGAGGCCGTCGACGAACGCACGCTCATGATCGCCACCTCGCATGTGTTCTTCAGCACCGGACACGTGCAAGACATCGCAGCACTCGGCCGCATTGCACATGCAGCGGGGGCCTGGTGCCTCATCGACGGATACCAAGGCTCGGGGCATGTACCGGTTGAATTCGGGTGCTCCGGAGTCGACTTCTACATCAGCGGACCCTTGAAGTGGCTGTGTGGCGGCCCAGGGTTGGCCTACCTCTTCGTGCGTGAAGACCGCATCACCCAGCTCTCCCCGCGTTTCACCTCGTGGTTTGCCGCCGAAGACCAGTTCTCCTTCGACCCTGCCCGATTCACCTTTCGCAGTGATGCGCGCCGCTTCGAGCTGGGTACACCTGCCCTCCCGACCGTGCACACGGCCCTTGGTGGGCAGGAACTGCTCGAAGAGGTCGGCATGGACCGTGTGTACGCACGCATTCGGGGCCTTGCAGATCGCGTTGCCGATGCGCTGCTGAACGACGGCTTTGTCTTGCGGCGATCGGCAGATCCCTCAGCGCGATCTGGCATCGTCATGGTGCGGCACGACGATCCCGCTCGTGCTGTACGCGCCCTCGATGCCCAAGACATCGTGGTGGACCATCGACCGGGTCACGTGCGAGTGAGCCCGCACGTCTACAACACCGAAGCCGAAGTCGACCAGTTCGTGGCTGCGCTGCGCGACATTTGAGGCTGAGCCGGGCGGGGTTTTGCCACGGCCTCAGTTTGTCTCAATGTTTGGGAGGACCTTCAAGCCCCCGCCCAGGAGACACCTGCATGCATCGCGCTCTCAAGCGACTCGGGTCGCTCAGCCCTACGGTTGTAGGCTTCAGCTTTGCGCTCGCGCTAGCGGTGGCCATCGTGCCCAGCTCTCTTCAGGCCCAAGGCGTCTCTCTCGGAGTTCGCGCGGGCAGCACCGGGGTGGGCGGCGATGTCATCGTCGGCCTCACCTCGAAGCTCGGACTGCGCGCCGGGCTCGGTGTGCTGCCGTTCAAGCTCGAGCAAGATCTCGATGGTGATCTCTACTCGATCGAGCCGCCCCCGCTCTTCGGCATGGCTGCCCTCGACGTCAACCTGTTCGGCCCCATACGCGTGATGGGCGGTCTGCTCTACCGATCCGACGATATCGTCTTCAGCGCCGATGTTACGGGCGGTCGCGACATCGGTGGCACCTATTACAAAGAGACCGGCCGTCTCGAAGGTGCGCTGACAAGCGCGTCAGTTGCGCCCTTTGTGGGTCTCGGGCTGGGCCGTGTCATCGGTAGCGGCATTGGCTTCTACATCGATCTGGGTGTCGCCTTTACGGGCGCCCCCGGACTCGATCTGGCCGCGAGCGGGCCCATTACGTCGCTTCCCGGCTTTGACGAAGATTTTGAGGCCGAGCGCGTGAGCCTCGAGGCCGACGTCAAAGATGTCTATCGCTACTGGCCGATGCTCAATCTCGGACTGTCGATCGGCTTCGGACGCTGATCGGCCGGCCAAATCCGCGCGTGCCCCACAGCCTTATAGCGCGTCTTTGCGGGTCCAG
>CAYVPD010000245.1:0-3066 GCA_964453545.1 uncultured Gemmatimonadaceae bacterium | reverse complement strand
GTGAGCACGGAGACTGCTACGATCGCTATCTCGTGCGCATGGACGAGATCCGCCAGAGCATCGGCATCATCAAGCAGGCGCTCGATCGTCTGCCAGGCGGGCCGATCAACGTCGAAGATCCGCGCATCTCTTTGCCGTCCAAGACCGACTGCATGTCTGACATGGAGTCGATGATCCATCACTTCAAGCTCATCACCGAGGGCATTCATGCTCCGGCGGGCGATTCGTGGCTCTCTGTGGAGGCCTCGAAGGGTGAGTTGGGCATGTATGTCGTAAGCGACGGGGGCACGAAGCCCGTGCGCTGGCGCGTGCGTCCGCCGTCGTTCGTCAACATTTCGGTGCTTCCCAAGCTGGCTGAGGGCCATCTGATGTCTGACCTGATCATGATCAACGCGAGCCTCGATATCGTGCTTGGGGAGATCGACCGATGAGCGACGCGCCGCAAAACGGAGCGCCATTCCGCAATCCCGGATGGGCCGGCAACACGGGCGAGTTTGACCTGAGCGAAGATCAGGTGCGCGGGCGTGATTTCTTGGGAGAGCGCCCGGTTGCAGGTGGGCATCCTGCCGGTGCCGCGACCTATCCGTACATGCTGGCCGACAAGCGCCCCGAGGCCCCGCTCTTTGAGGGTCCGTATCAGGAGCGCTTCGAGAAGATCCTGACGCGCTACCCCGACAAGCGAGCCGCTCTGCTCCCGGCGCTGAACCTCGCGCAAGAGGTGCGGGGCCACGTCTCGCCCGAGTCGATGGATCGCGTCGCCGAACTGCTCGACCTGCCCCACGCCTATGTACGCGGGGTGGCGACCTTCTACACGATGTACAACAAGCAGCCCGTGGGTCGATTCCTGATTCAGGTCTGCACGAACATCTCGTGCAGTCTCTGCGGGGCCGATGAGGTCATGGCCGCTTTCCTCAAGCACACCGGCACGGAGCAAGGCGAGATCTCGGCTGACGGCCAGTTCACCGTAATCGAGGCCGAGTGCCTCGCCGGGTGCGGCTTCCCGACCTGCGTTCAGATCAACTCCCGCTACTTCGAAAACGTCGGGCCCGATGATGTGCCCGCGATTCTCGACCATCTCAAGGCAAACGGCGAATAGCCCGGAGCGAGTCGACATGGCCTATCCGTATCAGTCCGACCATGAAGTCCGCATCCTCAGCCGGCATTTCGGCGATCCTGCGGCACGCACGCTCGACGGCGCGATCGCCAACGGGCGGTATCAAGCGCTGAAGAAGGCGATCGAGATGGGGCCCGATGCCGTGATCGAAGAGGTCAAGGCGTCGGGGTTGCGCGGCCGCGGTGGCGCAGGCTTTCCGACGGGTGTGAAGTGGAGCTTTATGCCCAAAGAGCCGACCAAGCCGCACTATCTCTGCTGCAATGCTGACGAGTCTGAGCCAGGAACGTTCAAAGATCGGGAGCTGATTCGCTGGGATCCGCACCAGTTGATCGAGGGATGCCTGATCGGCGCCTTCGCCATTCGTGCACAGCACGCCTACATCTACTGCCGCGGCGAGTTCTTCGAGGTCTCCTCGATTCTCGGCAAGGCCGTCGAAGAGGCCTATGAGAAGGGCTACATCGGCAAGAACATCATGGGCACGGGCGTTGACATCGACCTGACCGTGCACATCGGGGCCGGGGCCTACATCTGCGGCGAAGAGACGGCGCTCATGAACTCGCTCGAGGGCCGGCGGGGTCAGCCCCGCGTCAAGCCGCCATTCCCTGCGGCTGTGGGTGCCTTCGGCAAGCCGACGACGATCAACAACGTCGAGACGCTGTCGGCCGTGCCCCACATCATCACCAACGGGGGTGCGTGGTACCGGGAGCACGGCACAGAGAAGAGCCCGGGCACGAAGCTGTTCTGCGTCTCCGGCCATGTGAAGCGCCCGGGCAACTACGAGCTGCCACTTGGCTTCCCGCTGAAGAAGCTCATCGAGGATGTCTGCGGAGGCATGCGCGAGGGGCATACGCTCAAAGCCGTGATCCCCGGGGGTAGCTCGGTACCGCTGCTCAATGCAGAGGAGTGCGAAGACTGCACGCTCGACTATGAGGGCGTGGCGGCCAAGGGTTCCATGCTCGGCTGCGCCTCGGTCATCGTGATGGACGAGACAACCGACATCGTGAAGCAGGTGCGACGCATGGCGTCGTTCTACGCGCATGAGTCGTGCGGCCAGTGCACGCCGTGCCGCGAGGGCTCGGCCTGGGTGACCAAGATCTTGCAGCGCATTGAAGACGGGCATGGCACCGAAGAAGACCTCGACACGCTCGTCGATGTCACGACCCAGATGACGGGCACCACGATCTGCGTGCTCTCTGACTCGGTCGCGGCACCCGTGCAGTCATCGATCAAGAAGTTCCGTGATGAATACCTCGCCCTCATCCGCCGTGGAGAGCGGGTGGGCGCGGCGTAACCCACGACGAGACCAATCATGTCGGATAACGCATCGAACCAGATCACCCTCACGATCGACGGTCATGAGGTCACGGTTCCAAGGGGCACGACGCTGCTCAAGGCGGCAGAGCAGGTGGGCACCAAGGTGCCTCACTACTGCTACCATGACGGCCTGTCGTCTCCGGCCATGTGCCGCCTGTGCCTTGTTGAGGTCGAGGGCGCTCCGAAGCTGCAGCCATCGTGCGTGACGGTCGCGGCCGAGGGGCAGGTTGTTCACACGAACTCCGACAAGGCGCTCACCATGCGCGAGGGCGTGCTGGAGTTCTACCTCGTCAACCACCCGCTCGACTGCCCGATCTGTGATCAATCCGGCGAGTGCAAGTTGCAGGACTACGTGCACGCCGAGGGTCGGGAGCATGGACGCTCGCATGAGCCGAAGCGGGTCTTCGGGCGTGATGACTTTGGCGGTGACGTGTTGTTTTATGGGGATCGCTGCGTGATGTGCACGCGCTGCGTGCGCTTCATGAACGAGGTCGAGCAAGACCCCCGACTGACAGTCGTGGAGCGAGGCAATCGCTCGGTGATCGACACCTTTTTTGAAGAGGGGCTCGAGGGCACACACTGGTCGGGCAACATCGTCGACATCTGCCCGGTGGGCGCACTAGTCTCCAAGGACTTTC
>CAYVPD010000244.1:0-3077 GCA_964453545.1 uncultured Gemmatimonadaceae bacterium | reverse complement strand
TACCTCCAGCACAAAGAGGGGTTCGGCAAAACCACCTCCCAGTCCCTTGCGCTGGCCAACGGTGAATCCCGCATATCCGTCGTGCTGCCCTACGATCTGGCCTTCAAGCGTAACGATCGGACCGGGAATCAGAGCAGGATGCCGTGGTGTGAGGCGCTTCTGCAGCAGATCACGGTAGTCGCCGGTTGGCACAAAGCAGATCTCCTGAGACTCGGGCTTGTCGGCCGTGATGAGCCCGAGTTCGCGCGCACGTGCTCGGACCTCGGGTTTGGTCAACCCGCCCAGCGGGAAGAGCAGCTTCGGCAGCAGCTCGGGGGGCAGTGCCCACAAGAAATACGCCTGATCCTTGTTGCGATCCTCGCCTCGATGCAGTTCACTGCGGTCAGGAGTGTGCACGCTGCGCACGTAGTGCCCTGATGCGATGGCCACGCAGCCAAGCTGTTCGCCACGAACCATCAGGTCTCGGAACTTGGTGTTGGAGTTGCATCGCACGCAGGGATTCGGCGTGCGCCCCTGAGCATATTCCGAGACGAAGTCGTCAATTACATCGCGCGTGAACTCTTCTTCGACATCAAAGACGAAGTGTGCAATGCCGAGACGGTCGGCCACTCGTCGCGCATCCATGATGCCGTCGAGTCCACAGCAGGTCTTGCCATGGTCCGCGGTGCCCGAGTAGCAGAACGTCTTCATGGTGACACCCACGACCTCGAATCCCTGCTCAACCAGGAGCGCGGCCGCGACCGACGAGTCGACCCCGCCAGACATCGCCACCAGTACCCGATCGCCGGGGCGTGCGCCGCGCGCCGTCATGGAGCCACCTCGCCCGACGCCACAGCTGTACCCGCGGAGCGTAGCTGGTCGACGACACGTACCAACGTACCAACCGCCCGTTCGATCACGTCGCCGGTCGTTGTGCGCCCAAACGAAAATCGCAGCGTCGTCGGGGGCTCCATGTCATCATAGAGGGCGAGCAGCACATGGCTCGCGCGCCGGCTCCCTGAGGCGCAGGCCGAACCGGTCGAGACGGCTACGCCCTCGAGGTCGAGCAATGCAAGCAGGGTATCGATCTCTACACCCTCGATGGCCACGCTGGAAATGTGAGGTGCCCGTCGAGTGCTGATGCCATGAATGCGCACCCCCGTCATTTGCGAGAGCAGCGCATGCTCGAACGAATCCCTCAGCCGTGTGAGGTGTTCAGCCGTCTCTTCGCGCTCCTGAACCGCCAAAGACACAGCCTCGGCCAGCCCAACAGCCCCGGCCACATCAGGTGTGCCGGGTCGCAGTCCGTCTTCTTGCCCTCCGCCGAAGAGCAGTGGGTCGAGCGCAACCCCCCGGCGCACGAACAGGGCCGCCGCTGACTTCGGCCCCTCGAGCTTGTGACCGCTCAGGCTCAGCAGGTCAATCGGAGCGTTGTCGATACGAACCGGTAGCTTGCCGAGCGCTTGAACGGCATCGGTGTGAAACAGCACACCCCGATCGCGGGCACGGCGGGCCAACGAATCGATGTCGTGAATCACGCCAGTCTCATTGTTGACCCACATGACCGACAACAGAGAGGCCGCGTCGGCCAGCGCCGAATTGAGGCCCCCTTCGTCGAGTTGCCCCGAGCTGTCAACGTCCAACACGGTGCAGCGTCCACCCCAACGCGTGAGTGCCTGTGCCGGTGCGAGCACGGCCTTGTGCTCGGTGTTCACGGTCACCACATGAGGCACGGTCGCGGTGTCGCCGGACTCTGGCCTCATCAGCGCAAGTGAGCTTCCGACGATGGCCAGATTGTCGGCCTCGGTACCACCGCGAACGAAGACGATCTCCTGACGACGGGCGCCAAGCGCATCAGCGATCCGGTCGCGGGCGTCTTCGAGAGCGGCGCGGGCATGTCGCCCCCATGCGTGGCTCGAGGTCGCGTTGCCAAAGCGGTCGCTACCAAAAGGCTCCATGGCGGCGCGAACTTCATCGCGCAGCGGGGTGGTGGCAGCGTGGTCGAGGTAGATCGGTGTCATGTCAGATTCGGAGTGCAAAACAGTCCGATAAGGTACAGGACCCGGGGGTGTGCCTGTACCCTCGACCGGCACACGAGATGCACCCGGTGACTCTGGGCAGGAGCGGTTGTATGGGCCGGTCAGAAGGTTGCGACGCCCAGCGAACCCAGAGTCTGTGCCTCGACCGACTCGACCGTACGGAAGGACTCCCCGTAGGCCACCCGCAGACGCGAGCCCCAGACCGCGGCGTGCGCCCGAACCTGATCCGGCAGCGGGCGCTCGCCTCCGGGAAAGACCTCGCCGGCCTGCGTCACTCCATCGAACTGTGAGGCATAGGCAGCAATCGCCTGCAGCTTGCGCTCCATCTGGTCAGAGATATCCACGACAAAGGAGGGTGGATCGGCGTCTTCACGAAACGAGGTGGCATGCACCAGTTTAAAAGGCCGAAATCGGGGGCCGGGTGCATCGAAGTTCGCCAGTCCTGACAAGAAGCAGGCGTCGCGCACGAGCTCGGCCGTGATGCGGTGGTCGGGGTGCCGCCCCTCACGCCAATGCGTGACAACAACACGTGGGCGCAGCTCACGCAGCAGAGAAACAAGTGTACGACGGCTCGACGCATCGTTGGTCAGGCCTGCATCGGGCAAACCTGCGTTCCGCCGTACCGCGAGGCCCAAGATGCCGGCGGCCGTCTCGGCCTCGCGCTGGCGGAGCTCGGGCGTGCCGCGCGTGCCCATCTCACCGCGGGTCAGATCGACGATGCCCGTGC
Organism: uncultured Gemmatimonadaceae bacterium; assembly: GCA_964453545.1. Lineage (GTDB taxonomy): Bacteria > Gemmatimonadota > Gemmatimonadetes > Longimicrobiales > Gaopeijiaceae > Gaopeijia. Next base: position 332 of record CAYVPD010000244.1, on the reverse strand, counting down.
GTTCCCCTGCGTCGGCGCTCTTCAGTAGCGCTCCGCCGCACAAGAGTTCGGCATCATCAGGGTGCGCGAAGATGGCGAGCACGTCGAGATCGAAGGTAGACATCAACGGAGCATGCCGCCTACTCGGCACGTAGGGCAACCACGGGCTGCAGTCGCGCAGCACGCCATGCCGGGAGCAGACCGAAGAGCATGCCCGTGAGCGTGGCCACGACCAATGCAGTGGCGACGGACCAGAGGGGGATGCGTGCAGGAATCGGGGTGAATTCCGCTGTGACAAAGGCAATGAGGGCTCCCAAGATCAGACCGGCAGCGCCGCCGAGCAGCGTAAGAAA
>CAYVPD010000243.1:0-3081 GCA_964453545.1 uncultured Gemmatimonadaceae bacterium | reverse complement strand
GAACGCCCCCCGCGCCACCGGAATAGTGCCGGTGCAACCCCGCCGCTTCGAGCGGAGCCACGGTGTCGTTACTCATGGCGAATCGCCTCGACTGGCTGCAAGCGCGCCGCCTGCAGGGCCGGGTAAATGGTCGCGAGGAACGCCACCGCAACCGAAGCACCCACGATCGTCAGCACATCAGAGACGTGGAGCGACACCGGCAGGCGATCGACGAAGTAAACATCGGCTGGAATCTTGATGATCTCGTAGCGATCCAGCAGAAAACACAGCAGCAGCCCCAAGCCGGTGCCCACCACCGTGCCCACCAGTCCGATCCAGGCCCCCTGCAGCACAAACACCCGCAAGATGCCGCGGTCGTTCATGCCCATCGACTTCAGAATCCCGATCTCGCGCGTGCGGTCGGCCACCACCATGACCAACGTCGACACGATGTTGAAGGCTGCGACAAGCACGATCAAAAAGAGAATCAGACCCATCGCAAGCTTTTCGAGCTTCAGGGCGCTGAAGAGCGCCCCGTTGGTCGAGATCCAGCTCTGCGCAAAGTACGGATACCCCAAACGCCGCTGGAGCTCGCTGGCCACCCCTTCAGCCTGATCGGGATCTTCGAGCTGCAGCGCGACACCCGACACCCGATCTGACGCCACGAGGCCGAGCAGCTTCTGCGCCTCGGCCAGCGGTGTGTAGACGTTCTTGGTGTCGTAGTCGTACATGCCGGTGGTAAATGTGCCCGTGACCTCAAATGGCACGATCGCGGGTGTCGGAATGCCGAAGGCGTCGACCCGGAGGTTCTCAAATGCGATGAGTACCAGAGTGTCCCCGGCAAAAACCTGCATGCGTTCGGCGAGCCCCGACCCCAGCAGCAGCGGCGGCAGCCCCGAGCCCGTCGGTTCCATGTCATAGATGCCCGACAAGATGCGCTCTTCGATCTCGGTGCCTCCGGCCAGTTCCGGATCGGTCGGCACGCCGTACAGCTCGGCCGGCTGCGCGTATTCCCCGTGCTTCAGGTTCACCGACGAAAAAATGAAGGGCGAAGCCGCTCGTACACCCTCGACCGTGCGAGAGGTATCAATGACCGCCCGCCATTCGGCCATACGCAAGTCTTGGCCCTGCTCCAGTACCATGACGTGCGCCGACGACGACAAGATCTTGCTGCGCAAATCTTCTTGCATGCCCGTCATGACACCGATCACGACAATCAGGGCCGTCACCCCGACCGTCACACCACCAAGCGCGATCCAGGTGATGAACGACAGCAGGCGTCCCCCGCGACGCGCCGCGAGATAGCGGCGTGCGATGAACCAGTCGACGGCAAACGATCCCTTCACTGCTGCTATTCCTCGGAGCGCAGTACGGGAAAGAGAATGACGTCGCGAATCGAGGCCTGATCGGTCAGCATCATCACCAAGCGATCGATTCCCATGCCCAACCCACCCGTGGGCGGCATGCCGTACTCCATGGCCCGTAAATAATCTTCGTCGACCTGCTGCGCTTCATCGTCGCCTTCACTGCGCAGGCGATCTTGTCCCTCAAAGCGCTCGCGCTGATCGAGCGGGTCGTTCAGCTCAGAAAAGGCATTGGCTAGCTCTGCGCCATGCACGTAGAGCTCAAAGCGTTCGACGACCCCGTCATCACTTCGGTGCGGCTTGGCCAGCGGGCTAAGCTCCAGAGGGTGGTCGAGCACAAACGTGGGCTGGATCAGCTCACCCTCGACGAGCTCGCCAAAGAGCTTGTCGAGCAGCTTGCCCCGATTCAGCGTTTCGACGTCGGCGACGTGCAGCTGCTTGGCCCGCGCCCGCAACTCGTCATCAGACATCGCAGCCGGATCGGCCCCCAGCTTCTCTCCCAGCGCCTCCATGAAGCGAATGCGCGCGAAGGGCGCCTCGAAGCTCAGTTCCATGCCCTGATACATCACCGAGCGCCGCCCATGCACGGCCTCAACCACATGCACCAACATGCGCTCGATCGTGTCCATCATGACGTGGTAGTCGGCATAAGCACGGTAAAACTCCAGCATCGTGAATTCCGGGTTGTGAAACCGGTCGATGCCCTCATTACGAAAGTCTTTGGCAATTTCGTAGACGCCCTCGAAGCCCCCGACGATCAGCCTCTTCAGATAGAGCTCGTCAGCGATGCGCAGAAACATCTCGCGGTCCAGCGCATTATGACGGGTGACGAACGGACGCGCCGAGGCCCCCCCGTAGAGCGGTTGCAGCGCCGGCGTCTCGACCTCGAGGTAGCCCTCGGCATCAAGAAAGCGGCGCAGCTCGCTGACGATGCGCGCCCGCTGACGAAAGACCTCTCGCACCTCGGGGTGCACCGCGAGATCGGCATAGCGCTGCCGGTAGCGCGACTCCGTGTCGCTGAAGCCCGAATGCACAACGCGCTCTCCGGTCTCGGCGTCGACCTCGACCTTGCCCATCGGGAGCGGACGCAGCGACTTCGCAAGCAACTGCCAGTCGGCCACGCGCACCGTGACCTCACCCGTCCGGGTGCGAAACACACGGCCCTCGACCCCAAGCCAGTCGCCCAGATCAAGCAACTCCATCGCGTCTTCAAATGACGCTTCACCCAGCGCGTCTTTGCGCAGGTAGAGCTGCAGCCGCCCGGCGCCATCTTCGATATGCGCGAAGGCACTCTTGCCGTGCCCGCGCCACGCGACGATTCGGCCCGCGATGCGCACTTCGATCGCCTCCCCCTGCTCGTCGAGTGCCCCGTCGGCCTCGGCCCGACCAAACGCCTCAGTCACAGCCGTAGAATCGTGCGAGCGCTCAAACGAGTACGCAAACGGCTCGATGCCGCGCTCCTGCAGGCGGGCCAGCTTCTCCCGGCGATTGCGCAATACCTGGTTCAGCTCTTCGCTCACGTGGCGCTCCCTGCACTCTGCTTGAGAAAGGCCTCAATGAACGGGTCCAGCTCTCCGTTCATCACGGCATCGACGTCAGAATCCTTCAGTTCCGTGCGATGGTCGTTGACCATCGTGTACGGCTGGAACACATACGACCTGATCTGGTGCCCCCAGCCGATATCGGTTTTGGTCGCCTCAATGGCGGCCTTCTCTTTTTCCCGCTCCTGCTGCTCCCG
>CAYVPD010000242.1:0-3082 GCA_964453545.1 uncultured Gemmatimonadaceae bacterium | reverse complement strand
GACCCCTTCGGTCGCATCATTCAGGCGGAGCGCGTGCAGCTCGACGAGTTCGAGCCCGAGCCCCTGAACTTCGGAGAGGCCTCGCTCGCGTTCATCGGCGACAACTCCTTCTTCGGCTTCGTGTCACCGATTCGCGGAGGCCGCTACCGCTTCGGGCTTGATGCCACGACCGGCACCGAGACCTTCGTGACGGCCATTGCCGACTGGCGGCGCTACTTCGGGGTGCACAAGAACCTCACCCTGGCCATGCGCGGCATGCACATCGGTCGCTACGGTGACATTCCGGGGGCCACCAGCATGAGCACTGGGGGCAACAACCTCAACATTCTCCAGCCCTTCTTTCTCGGGTGGGAGACGAACATCAGAGGCTATGCATGGGAGAGCTTCCAGGTGCAGGAGTGCACTGGCGAACTCTCTGGCCCCGGCGGGTCGTGCCCATCGCTTGACCGCCTGTTCGGCCAGCGGCTGGGTGTAATCAACCTTGAGGCGCGCATTCCCCTGTTCGGTACCGAGCAGTTCGGACTGTTCAACCTGCCGTTCGTGCCCACCGAGCTCGTCGGGTTCTTCGACGCCGGCTTGGCGTGGGACAACGATAATCCGGCCACGCTCGAGTGGAGCCGCAGCTCGCAGCAGCGCGTTCCGGTGGCCAGCACCGGAGTGTCAGCACGCATGAACGTGCTCGGCTTCCTGATTCTTGAGGCCTACTACGCCTATCCGTTCCAGCGGCCTGAGCGGGGCCCCCACTGGGGCTTCTCACTGGCGCCCGGTTGGTAAGGGCGCCAGGGCCCGCTCGGCCTCAGCCCGCTGGGGGCTTCAGGATCAGAAGATCTCGATCGTGACGTAGCGCTTCGGGTTGGCCTTCACGTCGACCAGAAGCGAGTCGAGCGACGCAATGGCGGCCACCGCACTGCGGTAGAGCCCCTCATCGCTCGACAGCAGGCCGAGCGTGCCTTCGCCGCGGGCCATGCGTCCAAGCACGGTGTCGAGCGACGTTAGCACAGCGTCCAACGAGCGCGTGGTGCCATCAAGGCGCTCCAGCAGCGCATCGGCCCGCTCCGCCGCATTGGCCAGGTCGGGGCCAGCATCTTCGGTCGCCTGTTCCAGCTGTTCGACCGTGCGGCGCAGTGAGCCGGTGAGGGCCACCATGTCGTCACGTTGACTCTCCACGACCTCGCGCAGTCCAAGGGCCAAGGCCTCGACCTCGCGCGTCGAGCCCTGCACTGAGCGGATTGTCGCCGTATCGAGCATCAGACTCAGCTTGGAGAGCAGCACTTCGGCCTCTTCACTTACGCGAGCCGCGGCATCAAACATGCCCCCACCGCTATCCTGGCCGGGAATCGTATCGAAATCGGCCAAAAACACACGACTGTCGCTTGGGTTCACCTTGACCGTGCGGCCGCCAAAAATACCGGCTTCGGCCAGCGAGACCGTCGATCCCTCGGGCACCTGCCACCCGCCCTCGATCTCGAGACGAATGGAGACTCTCCCCTGCTCGGTCATCTCGAAGCCGTTGACCCGCCCGATGTTCACACCGCGCATCTGAATCGGATCGCCGCGCCGCACCCCGCCCGCGTCAGCCAGCTCGGTGACCAGCATGTAGCGCCCGCGCAGGGTGGCCGGATCGGTCGTGAGGAACAGCACCGCAAAGACGGAGATGATGCCAAGAATCACAAAGGCCCCGATGAGGACCATGCGCACTGAGCCGTCTTTGGGGACGGCCCTGGTGAGCTGGTCTGCACTCGGGCCTCGGGTCTGTCTGGTCTCGTTGCTCATGCCTTTTCTGCCAGGTCAAGCGCCCGTTCGGCCGCTTCTCGGTTCTGGAAAGCCTGCACGACGGGATCGCCGCTGGCCTTGAATTCATCAGGAGTACCACAAAAACGCAGGCGCCCACCCTCAAGCATCGCGACGCGGTCGCAAATGAGCAGGCCCCCTTCGATATCGTGCGTCACGACCAGCGACGTAACCTCAAGCTCGCGTGACAGGCGCACGATCAGTCGCTCGACGGCCGTGGTGTTGATCGGGTCGAGACCTGTCGTCGGCTCATCCCACAAGAGAATGGTGGGACGCCCCACAATCGCGCGTGCAATCCCGACTCGCTTGCGCATGCCGCCAGAAAGCTCGGCGGGAATCTTCGATAGCACGTCGCCGGGCTCGAGATTCACCAACTCCAGCGCCCGCCAGACGCGGCGCGCCAACTCGTCGCGCGGCAGCTCAACCAGCACCTCTTCAGGCAGCCCCATCGAGACGTTTTCAAACACGTTCATGGAGTCGAACAGCGCCGCGTTCTGAAAGACGTAGCCCACCTTCTTGCGAGCGCGCGCCAACGCCTTCGGTCCACCGAAATACACCGACTCCCCATCGATGCGCACATCGCCCGAATCGGGCGTGATCAGTGCGATCGTGGTCTTGAGCAGAACGCTCTTGCCCGTGCCCGAAGGCCCGAACAGCGCGAACATCTCGCCAGCCTCGACCGAGAGGTCGACGCCCGAGAGCACTGGTGCATCAAACGACTTGTAGATCTGATGGTATTGAATCACAACGCGCTCAGTTCAGCATCAGGGGCGGAAACAACGCGTCGAGAATCAGAATTGTCAGCGTCATGAACATGACCGCGTCGGTCGTCGTGCGACCCACACCCTCGGCACCGCCACGAGTGCGCAGCCCCATATGCACTGAGATCAGCGGGATCGCGAGCCCGAAGACCACCGCTTTCGTCATCGAGTAGAACAGGTCCCACGAATGCCAGAACAGGCGGGCACCGTAGAGGAACGATTCGTACCCAAGCCCGACATCGATTTGGGCTGCGACCATGCCCGCCATGATGCCAATGATATTGGCAAACCCGACGAGCACCGGGAGTACAACAATGCCGGCCAAAATGCGCGGAGCCGCGAGCAGTGCCACGGGGTCGCGCCCCACCGATACATAGGCATCGATCTGCTCTGAGACCTTCATGGTGCCAAGCTCAGCCGTGATTCGAGCACCCACCCGCCCGACCAAGACGATGGCCGTGAGCACTGGCCCCATCTCCAGCACGATGGTCTCAACCACCAGACTGCCCAAGATGTAGGCCGGCATCGAG
>CAYVPD010000241.1:0-3101 GCA_964453545.1 uncultured Gemmatimonadaceae bacterium | reverse complement strand
CAAGATCCCGACACTCTCGCCGCGGGCCCTCGCGTAACTGACGAGCAGGGAGCCTCCAAGCCCTCCGACCACAGCCGTGAGCGCCCAGGCATCTTGGCGGAACCATACCGCGAGGCCGACAAACGCACCGACTTCGGCAAATCGGTCCAGCGTTGAGTCAAGAAACGCTCCGCGGCGAGAAGCGATTCCTTGAGCTCTCGCAACACGGCCGTCCAGCACGTCTGCCGCACCCCCAAGAAGCACTCCCCAGCCACCAAGCACCGGGTTACCCAGTGCAAATGCGACACCTCCCGCGCAGCCGAGCACGACACCGGCAATGTTGTAGAAGAGGGGCGACAACCCCAATGCGAGCGAGAGTTGCAGCAGCGGATGAATGAACCAGTAGAACCAGGAGCGGGTGAAACTTCCGAGCACAAAGTCGCCTCTCGCTCCGCTCTCAAGATGATCTTCTCTGCGGTGCCGACCCGTGATGGCGTAGAAAGCCATCGACGCCAGGGCAACGACGAGAATTCCAAGCACGATGGCCAGGTCAACTCTCACGAGTCGACCTGCTTGTCAGCAACCTGCTCCGCCTTCGACATCTGCATTTCCCGCTGAAGGTCATTTCGATGACGAAGCACGTAAAAGACCTTGGGCCAGAGAAGGAGTAGAGGGAGCCTTCTTTCCCACGGGGTGACTTCGATCTTCAGCCCCGTTCTGCGCTCCACCTTCTTTTGAATGTAGGTCAACCAGTCATTGAAGGTCACGATGTGCTTGAACCAGCGAAGGGTCGACTGTGCCTTTGACCGTCTGAAATAGCGCTCCACCCGACGCCGCTCGGCCGACGATGCCTCTGGCGTCAGCACGTAGGCACCATCTTCGAGTTGACGCGCTCGGCCGGCTGCAGTGGCGCGCCGCATCACCTCATTGTAGGCAGCCTCGAGAAAGGCTCGCTGTGCATCGATGAGCTGATCGATACGACCTGAGCTTTCAGGGCGAAGCTCTCCGGCAAACGAGACTTTGAGCATTCTGCGCACGAGACCGAGAACGTCAAATGGGCCTCGAAGCGAGGGCCCTGCCCAATTCAGCACATCATCTCGCGCCGATGACAAGAGTGTCTTGACCCACTGCTCGACTTCAGAAGATGCCGACCACAGGAAAGCGACCTGCTGGACCATGCGTCCCTTCAAGAAGTGGTCGGGAGCGGCCGGCGAGAGCGCCCGCTCCACATGCGCGACCGACACAATCAGGCACTTTGCAAGCGGTAGGTCGGCTTCACGTGCCGTGAATGCAACCACGTTGGGCGGCAGAAACCGATTCAGCAGCCCCAGCAGCCAAGGCTTGCGGCGATGGTGGCCCGATCTGTGCAGTGCCTTGTAGAACCCGGCGTAATCTTCAACGACAACGATGAGATCCCACGCACTGGCTGCGTTGGGTCGCGCGTTGACCAGTTGAGAGCCGTAAAAAATTACCGCCTTCAGACTGGACCCCGACGCGTCGGTCAGCGCCTGGGTGAGCCGCCGCGCTGTATCAGATCGGGCTGCTACCGGTGGTTCAGGCAAAGCGGTCATGCCATCTGGGCCAAGTCGACGTGCTCCTTTCGCAACTCTTCGAGCAGGCTATTCATGCGGTCTTCCATCTCGCGAATAAAGGTCTCAGGGTCGAGTTCAGGGTCGGGAGACGAGAAGGGTCCCACAGCGCGAATACGGCCTCGTACTTTTGAAATATTACCCACGAAGTCGGTCAGACGTGCGGCTTGCCACCATCCGTCGGCGACCACCAGCCAGACCTCCCATTTTCGAGCGCCCAGAATCAAGCGAAGCCCCATGCGCTTGAAGCGACTGATGCTCCCGTCGCGGGTGCGCGTTCCCTCGGGAAAAATTGCGATGGGCACCGGGCTCTCTGCCGCTGTCTGCTGCAGCAAATCGAGGTCAGCGCGTGTCATCGCTTTGGGGTTCACTGTCGGGTATTGATAGAGGCGAACCATATGCGAAATTAACGGTTTGCCCCGAGCATAGCGGTCCCGAGTCACGATCCGGGGGTAGCTGTCTCGCGTGGCGCGCACAACGAGTGGGATGTCCATCAGCGACTGGTGGTTCATCATCACCAGTACGCCAGGAGAAGACGGGATCTGGGGAATGTCTTCAAACCGGGCGCCCCCAGCCACGCGAACGATCCCCAACATTAGACGCGCAAGGCGCTGCTGCCACGCGGCAAAAATGCGGTGACGTCGACTCGGAAACAGGCGGGCGCCAGCGACGATCAGTGTTCTTTGGACCACTTCAGCGGCCAAGAGACTGGTTCCCGCCAGAGCAATGACAAGCGCGCCGCGAAACTTCAACTGCGGTCTCCGGGTTTTGTACGTAGTACAAGGTAAAACAAAAAGAGTCGTCTCACTCGACGTGACACGCTCAGGTGAGTTGAGACGAATGCAATTCAGAGCGCAAGGCTAATGGCAGACAAGCATTCAATTCAAGCGAGCCCGACGTTGAGCGGTGTTGGCGACGCATCAGGCGGATTGGCGAATCGGCTGACGGGCGTCGATGCTGACGCCGGCATTCCCTACGTAGATCCGCTGGACTACGACTACACCAACTTCTACTTCGGCACGGGCACCGATCCGTTTGCGCTCGTTGCGCCGTTCTCGGAGTGGTGGGATCAGGTACGGCCGCGCGCCTACTATCAGTACGAACTTCCGCTGCAGTCTGCACCGGCCACGCGTGTCGATGTCAAAGACACCAAAACCGGTGAACTGCGCCGCGATCTGATCAACTTCGCGTCGTACAACTATCTCGGTCTCTCGTATCGAGACGAGGTCAAGCAGGCCATCAAAGAGGCCGTCGACGTGTTTGGTGGGGGCTCGTCGGGTTCTCCGATCTTGTCTGGAACCACGCGACTGCACGAAGAGCTCGCCCAAAAGCTCGCGGCCTTCAAGGGCAAAGAAGCTGCGATGATCTTCCCCACGGGCTACAGCGTCAATGTGGGCGTCATCGCGGGGTTGATGCGTTCTGGTGATCTGATCGTCGCCGACCAGTATGCCCATGCCTCGATCGTCGACGGCATGATCTTGTCAAAGGCCAAGAGCCGGTTCTTTCGCCACAACCGCGCTGACGACCTCGATC
>CAYVPD010000240.1:0-3125 GCA_964453545.1 uncultured Gemmatimonadaceae bacterium | reverse complement strand
CGCTTACAACCGGATTCGCAGAACTGCTGATCCAGGGCGCTGCCTTCATAGGTGATTTGGTACGGCGAGAAAGTCATCAGAAAACGGCCGAGGTCAGGCGTTGGTTGGCCTCTCTCCATCCGGGGTCGAGATCAGGTCCCTTTCAAGCCGGTTCACGGCGGCTCTGGCGTGGCCGTGCCACATGGTCGGCTGTAAGTGACCGGGCATCAGGTCCAGCACCAGACGCATCATGAGCATGCTGGGGATCAGACCACCGAGGTGAACTCGGGTTGAGAATGACCGCGAGTTCGTCTCACCAGTAACGCGGTCGAGCCGCCAGGTGTGCGCTTTGAAGTGGTCATCCAGGGCCGCCTGGCGTTCCCCGCTTGCGAGATAATGAGCGAGCAACACGACAACGATTCCAGGAGTCGCCTGCACTTCCGTAGCCACGGCATTGAGGTATCGGGCTGCCTGTATGGGTGGAACGTCGTCCTCGGGGTGCGGTAGCCCCATGCGTGAGCACAGTGCAGATATCCAGCCGGTAGCAACGGCGTTTACGACGAGGTCGCCGAAAGGCGCGCCGGGCCCCATTCGGTTGGCGAGTGTGGCTCGCGACATCGTCGACCCCAACTCGTTGACGGCACTAAGAAGTGCCTCGGCTGGGTTATGGCTAGCTTCGGCGAAATCGAGAAGGTCTTGATACGTCTGCACCATCTTCGTTTGCTGCGACGCACTGCGGTCTCGGGCTGCAAGCCCAACTCCAGCTTGAAGGTCGACGATGTTGTGCGCTCGGTCGAAGTACACGGTGTTGCCGATGGGGTTCAACGTCACGGGTTCGGCGAGCACGTTGTGGAAGTGCGAATAGACCGATCGGTAGCTGGTTGGGTCAAGAGCAAGGCCTGACCGATCGAACGGCATCCGAAGGAAAGGGATGCTGAGGTGCCAGGCGGCAGCGATTGTCGAGTCGTGGCCTGCCCACCCGACACCACGAGCCGAGCCCTGCCGAACTACCTCTGCGTACCGGCCGATGAGACGCTGGAGCATCGCAGACATCAGCCTCACGCCATTCTTCGTCGACGACAGTCTGAGGATGTGGAGAAATCTGCTCTCCGAGACGCGCTTGCCGGACGTGAAGTAATACTCCGCGTTGAAGAACGCTCCCGCCGCGTCAAAGAGTTGGACCGCATCTTCAGTCAGGTGCGCATCATCGAGATTCCCCTTGAGGGCGAGAAGGTCCCGCAAGTAGCTCGACTCAAACTCGATGCAGCGTCCGATGTCCTCCAACTCTCGCACCGACCCGACATACCGGTAAACGGTGGTAACGGCATGGCCCGACTGGGAAACAACTGAATCGATGTTGAGCGGGCGTGAGGGATCTGCGCGAATCGAGTTCTGTGCCGCCCGGAGGATGTCGCGAACGGTGTGGCTTTTCACCACGGAGATCTCATTCGCGTACCAACGAAGCAGATCCTCCGTGATTGAACCCTCCCGAATCTCTTGGGAGAAAAGACCAAATGATCGTGGCGCCAATTCCGAATCTCTGGTCACGATCCGAACGTATCATTGGTATCCGGTTCCCAAGGCGGAAACGTGCCGAGCTCCAAGCGCCTGGAGGTCAGCACCCGCTGAAGGCACGTTCAGCCGAGAAGTGGGCGTAGCTCCACCCGTCGGTTACATGCTCGCGAGGCCTCCTCAGCGAGCCGCTTGGCCTCGTTGCGATTGTCAACATCGACGATCCAGAAGCCGGTGATCCACTCGTCGCCAACATGAAGAGCTGTATGGCACGCGCTTGGAGCGCCATGTCGAGCGTCGATGATCTGAGCCGTTTCTGGGCCGTCGATGCCGCACGCAATCACGAGGCTCCCATCCGCTGACAGTTGCGCGTTGAACGCGTCAATGGCCGCATATTCCTCCGGCGTTGCAGAGCCGGTCTGAGAATCAATCACCGAAATCAGGAACCGCATGACGTCTCCTTGTCGCTCATAGTGGATCGAATCGTAGAACGAGCCGTTCGCTCCCTAACGTCTGGTCTGTGAGCAGCACCGCCGAACTGTCCCGCATCGACGACCTGATCGACCAACTCCTCGACAGCCATCCGCTTCCGAACACGCCGATGTCCGACTTCCTCGGCGCCCAGTACGACGCCGGGTTGGCCTGGGTGCACTTTCCTGACGGTCTCGGAGGGCTCGGGCTGTCACCCAAGCACCAGCCGCATATCAACTCCCGATTGTTCGCCGCCGGAGCGGCCAATCCGTTCATGCTCAACCCGATGGGGTACGGCATGTGTGGCCCGACCGTCGTCGAGTGGGGGAGTGTCGAGCAGAAGCAGCGCTATCTGCGCCCGCTGTTCACTGCCGAGGAGATGTGGTGTCAGCTCTTCTCTGAGCCAGGGGCAGGATCAGATGTTGCGGGCCTCTCGATGGCGGCCGTGCGCGACGGCGACGAATGGATTCTGAACGGCCAGAAGGTGTGGACGTCGCTCGCTCACATCGCCCGCTGGGGTCTCGTGATCGTGCGTACTGATCCGAACACGGTGAAGCATGCCGGTATCACGGCCTTCGTCGTCGACATGCACGCACCAGGGGTCGAGGTGCGCCCCCTGCGTCAGATGACTGGCGGCGCCGAGTTCAATGAGGTCTACTTCACCGATGTACGGGTACCGGCTACTGAGATGCTCGGATCACCCGGTGAGGGATGGCGAGTCAGCCTGACCACGCTCATGAATGAGCGCACCGCTATCGGGGGTTCGACTCCACCGCGGGGCTCCGGCCCGATCGCCACCGCAGTGGACCTCTTCGCTCGACTCGATGGGGACGAGCGGGCACGGAATCGCGATCGGTTGATGACCTTGTGGTGTGAGGCCGAGGCCATCCGGCTCAACAACCTGCGGGCGTCGGCCAACCGGCGGATGGGAAGCCCCGGCCCCGAGGGTTCGATCGGCAAGATGGCCGGAGCCGAGCACAACATCAGGGTGCAGGAGTTCTGCATGGACCTTATGGGTGCCACCGGGATGCTCTACGGTGACTACGCCGCCGGCGGTGCTTCGGGTAGCGACGATGATGCAGCGGTGCGGGTGGCCTTCCTGCGCAGTCGGGCGAACACGATCGAGGGCGGGACGGCCGAGATCATGCGAAACATCCTCGGCG
>CAYVPD010000239.1:0-3131 GCA_964453545.1 uncultured Gemmatimonadaceae bacterium | reverse complement strand
AGGCGGTTCACCACCAGCGAGCGGCAATGCGGAATCGCGATTCCCTTGCCGATGCCCGTGCTGCCGAGGTTTTCGCGGCGCTTGAGCGTCTTGTAGAGCACCGCCTCAGATTTGGCGTCGAGCCTGAGCAGGGTAACGAGCTCTTGCAGCAGCTCATCTTTGCTGGTGCCGGCCAGCTCGAGGTTGACCGCGTCGGCCGTAAAGAAGTCGCGGAGTTTCATCTGAGATCTCGGAGCGCCTCTGCGGATCGCAGCGCGTTTGGGGGCGTACTGGTTGCGAAGCCCTGATTATACGGAATCGTGCCCGCTTGGTGTACCTTTTGTGACCATGTCTTATCTCGATCTCTTCACGCCCGACTTCGTCCCGCTCTTTCTGGCTCCGCAGGCCGGGGTGAGCGAGTCGCCGTTCCGTCGCCTGTGCCGCGAATTTGGTGCCGACGTTGTCGTCAGCGAGTTCGTCAGCGCCGAGGGCATCGTGCGCCAAAACGAGCGCACGCTTGAGTACCTGCGCTTCGACGAGGTCGAACGGCCGATCGGCGTGCAGATCTTCGGTTCCGATCCTGGTGCGATGGGTGAGGCCGCAGCCTTCGTTACCGAGGCCTTTTGCCCGGATTTCGTCGACATCAACTTCGGCTGCCCGGTCAAAAAGATCGTCAAACGCAATGGCGGTAGCGGATGTCTGCGCGATCTCTCGCTCGTGCATCAGATCATTCGCGCGGTTGACGCGGCCACACCGCTGCCCGTCACCACTAAGATTCGCAGCGGCTTTGATGAGGCCACGCGCGATCCCGTGCGCATCGCCCTGACCTGTCAGGAAGCCGGCTCGCAGGTGGTGATCCTGCATCCGCGTACGCGCGCCGACATGTATTCGGGGCATGCGCGTTGGAACGAGATCGCCGACATCAAGCGCGCACTCGAGATTCCCGTCGTGGGCAACGGCGACATCCGTTCCGGGGCCGACGCTCGCCGCATGCGCGATGAGACGGGCTGCGACGGCATCATGATCGCACGCGGGAGTCACGGCGATCCGTGGATCTTCAAGCAGGCCCGCGCAGCCCTCGATGGGCTGCCAATCCCGCCCGGCCCGACCGTCGAGCAGCGCTTTGAAGTTTGCCTGACCCATGCGCGCAACGCGGTCGTATTTGAGCGCAACCCGGAGCGCGCTGTGCTCGATTTTCGCAAGCACCTCGGCTGGTACACCAAGGGCCTGCCCAACGGCAAGGTGCTGCGCCAAGAGCTGTTCGCAGTCACCAACCTCGAAGAGATCCAGGCGCGGGTTGAGGGCTACCTCGCCGACGCCCGCGCACGCGGCTGGGCCGATCAGCCCGTTGACGAGGGCGAGTTGGCCGACGGGGTGGAGCCGGTCACCGTCGGGTAAGCCGGCAGCGGGCCACCGCCGGCTGGGCCGCCCCCGGCTGGGCCGCCCTACCTCAGCCCTCGATCAGTCCGTCGCAGATGTGCTCAGCGAGCGCTGAGATCGTGAGCAGGGGGTTCACGCCCAGAGGCCGCGGGACAATCGAGCCGTCAGCGACGTAGAGGCCGTCGTGCACTTCGCCGCCGGCCGTTGCCGCAAAGACCTGCCCGCGATGGTTGACGACGCCGTGCTCGCTGGTGTCGGCCATGCGGCATCCCCCGAGAGGATGCACGGTAATGAGCGAGTCTTTCAGCCCCTTGGTCCAGAGGGGATCGCGAATGTAGGTGCCGCCGATCGCGGCCGTTGCGCGGCGCAGCTCGTGGTCGATGCGCTCGAAGATCGGCTGATCGCCGACGCCGGGCCACGAGATCTTGAGGCGATCGGAGTGCAGCGACATGACGCCGCCCGCGTTGTCATGGGCCATGACGAGATAGGTCTGCGTGCGGTGCACCGCGCCGTGGTGGGCGCCGAGGGCAAACGACTCGAGATCTTGCAGCAGCTTGCCGAGGCTCTCGCGCACGGAGTGCTTCTGGTGCACGCCGAGGGTGGCTGAGGCCGCGGTCAGCGACGCCGCCATGATCGGGGTGAGCGAGCTCGGAACGACGCCCTCTTCGATGATCATGCCGTCTTCGAGCCGATCGGTGCCGCGCAGATCAATGATGCCGGTGATGCACGGGCCCGGCGTGCCTTTTTCGAGATGCGGCCCGACGCCGATGCCGTCGATCGTCTCATCGGTGTTGAAGGCAAAGCCGAGCACATCGCCGTTGCCGCTGAAGCCTTCGCCAAGGCGATCGGAGAGGGGCAGCCCGTGCTCCCTGGAGCGCAAGAGGATCTCGGTACTGCCGAGGGTGCCGGCCGCAACAATCACCATGGCCGCTTCGATGCCGATTTCGTCGCCGGTGCCGTGGTGTCCGTGCGCCATGGACTGCACCACCACCCGCCATCCGCCGCCTGAGGTGCGCTCGACATGCCGCACACCGAGCTCGGTGAAGATCTCGGCCCCGTGCGCCTTGGCGTCGGGCAGGTAGTTCATGATGAGGGTATTCTTCGCGCCGACGTTGCAGCCGCCCACGCAGTCTCCGCAGTTGTTGCAGGCGGGCTGGAAGATGCCGGCTTCATTGACGCGATCTTCGAAATTGACGGCGATCTTGAGCCGGTTGAAGGGCGCATTCATGCCGCGTGCCGAGGCCTCATGTGCCGCGAGCTTGGCGAGCGTCGGCGACGAAGCAGGGTAGGGTGCGGCCTGCAGCATATGCTCGGCCCGGGCCATGCCCGAGGCGAGCACGCCGGCTTGACCGCGGTAGGCTTCGGGCCAGGCCGCGTCATCAAAGACGCGAGGGTCGGGTGCGATGAGCACGCCCGCGTTGATCAGTGATGTGCCACCAAGTCCGCAGCCAACAAGGGCGCTGATGTCGGCGCCGACATGAAAATCAAAGAGCCCTGTGCGCGATCCGAGGTGTCCTTGGGCGCTGTGAAACTGCATCTCTTTGGCCGCATCAAGCGTGCGCCAGGCGTATTCACCGGGCTGTCGCTCCCGACCCCGCTCCAGCAGACACACCCGCTTGCCGGCGCGTGCGAGACGGCTGGCGGCAATCGCGCCTCCGTAGCCGGATCCGATGACAACGATGTCATATGAAGAGCGTAGCGCGCTGTGGGGGCTCGCAAGTCGGGTCACGGTGCATCACCTGAAGCGGGGAATTGTGGCATCGCGTTGCCGC